>JBJEAW010000057.1:5181-49703 GCA_051869435.1 Prevotella sp.
CTTTAGTCAAACACGGTGCCCGCCTCTGATCGACGAGTGCAAAGGTAATCATTTTCGTCCGATAATCATGTGTTAGGTGATATATAATTTGGTTTTTATATAGATATTATGTACCTTTGCATCGTCGTTAACACGTCATAAATAGATATATATAAAGCATGAAACCAATATTCATAGCAGGCCCATGTGTCATAGAGTCAGAAGAGCTTCTTGACATTGTCGCCTCGAAACTTGTAGATATTAACAGACGGTTAGGCATAGACATCGTGTTCAAGGCATCGTTTGACAAGGCCAACCGCACATCGCTCTCGTCATTCCGCGGCCCGGGACTGGAGCGTGGCATACAGATGCTTGGGGACATAAAGGACAGGTACGGCCTCCGCATCACCACTGACATTCACGAGACATACCAGGCGGGAGCCGCCGCCGAGGTGTGTGATATCTTACAGATTCCCGCTTTCCTGTGCCGGCAGACCGACCTCCTTGTGGCGGCAGCCCAGACGGGACGCATAGTGAACATCAAGAAGGCACAGTTCCTCTCAGGAGAGGATATGAGATACCCCGTAGAGAAGGTCAATAAGATTTTTGCCACACAAGGCATCTGGCAGGAGTGCTGGCTGACAGAACGTGGCAATTGTTACGGATATAACAACCTTGTGGTTGATTTCCGCAATATACCCGATATGTTACAGTTCACGCCGAGAGTCATTATGGACTGCACCCACTCTGTCCAGCGTCCGGGAGGCGCAGGAGGCAAGACAGGAGGCGACCGCCGCTTTGTCCCGGCCATGGCGAGGGCGGCGAAGGCCTTCGGCGCGACGGGATTCTTCTTCGAGGTGCATCCCGATCCTGACCACGGCCTCTCTGACGCGGCCAACATGCTTGAGCTTGACAAGCTTGAGGAGCTTATAACATCCCTTCTGTAGAGATACCACGATGACTGCAGCGGAGGCTCTCCGGCCTGTGTGTGGCAGCCATGTAAGGAAAAAAGTAATGAAAGACATGAATGAGAAAATCATCGAATACGGACGGCTGTGTCTCCGTGACGAGGCAGACGCCCTGCTGTCCATGATACCCCTCCTGGGCGACAGCTTCGCCGATGCTGTACGGCTCATGTTTGAGTGTAAGGGAAAGATAGTGGTCACAGGTGTCGGCAAGAGCGGGCATATAGGAGCCAAGATAGCGGCGACGCTGTCGTCAACAGGCTCACCGTCATTCTACGCCAACCCTCTCGACATATACCATGGCGACCTTGGTGTCATCACCCGTGATGATGTCGTCATCGCCATCTCCAACTCGGGCAATACCGACGAGCTGCTGCGCTTCATACCACAGCTGCAACATCTTCAGGTGCCCATCATCGGCATGAGCGGCAATGAGGAGTCACTCCTCGCGCGCCATTCTACTGTTCACGTCAGGGTATGGGTGGAGCGTGAGGCGTGTCCGTTGAATCTCGCCCCGACATCATCCACTACAGCGGCCCTCGCTGTTGGCGACGCCATGGCTGTCGCGCTGATGAGACTGAGGGATTTCAAGCCGAGGGACTTTGCGCAGTTCCACCCCGGAGGGTCGTTGGGGCGGCGTCTGCTGACAACAGCCGAGGATGTCATGTTCCGTGACAATCTGCCCGTCATACCCGCCACGATGCATCTCGGCGATGCCATCATCCATGTCAGCAAAGGCAAGCTCGGCATGGGCGTGTCGCTCGACAAGGAGGGACGCATCGAGGGTCTCATAACCGACGGAGACATACGTAGGGCGATGGAGCGCTGGCAGGAGCAGTTCTTCAACCATACCGTCAGCGATATCATGACGCGAACCCCGAAGATGGTGCTCCCAGAGACAAAGATCACCGAGATACAGGCTGTCATGCAGAGACATAAGATTCACAGTGTGCTTGTGGCTGACGCGGAGCGCCATTTCCTCGGCATAGTTGACCATTATGGATGTATGGTCTGATCTTCAATTGAAATGTGAGGGGGGAAGAAACAGCAAGGATTGCCAGCTATTGACATTGTCTATAGCTGGCAATCCTTGCTTGTCTGAATACTGTCGCTCAGGTCTCTGTATGTGTCATTCAGCCTGTCTCTTCAGCCTCATGACGACCTTCCCGTCCTTGTCTTTCATCACGGCCCCGTCTTTCTTGACCTCAATAGTGGCTGTCGCGCCGATGGCCTTGCTGATGTTGTCCTCGATGTCCATGCTTTTCCCGAACATCCGTGTCATGCCGAGATTGCTGAAGCTGACCTTGCCGCCATCTACCTTGTAACCACCGAAGAACGAGTTGACGCTGGCATTGCCGTTTATCTGGCCGTCGTTCTTGAACTGTATGAATGGAGCTTTCTCTGCTCCATCCACGCCTTTCTGCATAGCCTCTACTATGGCCCACTTGCCGATGAGAGGAGATATATTGTCACTTGAGATTGTCCTTGTGGCACAGCTGCAGAGCATCATGATACCTGTCAGTGTCATTACGATTGTCTTGTTCATATTCGTATTGGCTGTTTGTCTGTTTCCTTATTGTTTTTTATTGTACATTCCTTAGGTCTGGCCTGCCGCCGCCTGTCAGTCTTCTGGGGGGGCAAGGTCATTTTATCTCGATACGGTCATCATACTGGGGCGTGCCGTTGTTTACAGGCACTTCCTGATTGTACTCCGGGGTGTAGCCATTCTCTTCGCCAGGATCCTTGGCGTTACGCTCCAGTTTGTATCCCTTCTTGCTGTTGGTGTATTTGTTCTTGATGTTCTCGTGATATGTCCTGACGCGTGCGGCTTTCGGGTCATACTGACGTGTGGCGGTGGTGCCTGACTCATACCTGCGGTCATAATACACACCGTCGCCCTCGTCGTAGTATCTCTGCTGGCGTTGCATACGCATATACCGCTCCTGCTCTGCCTTTGCGTCAGCGGCGGCTCCCACTGCCGCGCCTGTTGCCATCCCGACGAGAGTCCCGATGTCTGAACCGCGTGGGCCGCCTGCGAGTCCTCCTACAGCCGAGCCTATAATGCTGCCGAATGCTGCGCCCTGGCCGGTATATGTGTTGCATGATGAGAGAAGCGTCACAGTGACGATGGTCATGATTATTAGCTTTTTCATAATTGTGTATCCTTTCTCTGATTATTTCGTTTACATTTTTGATTGGCGTGTCATTGGGCATGAGCCTCTTGACATCCGGCGGATAATGCTTTTCTTATCTCACACTGCAAAATTAGCAAGAATATATCGTACAACAAAAGGGAAAACCCTAATTGCCTTCGGATTTTCCCTTTTTGATGTAAATATTAAGAAATATTATGGGCTTACCCCACTCAGAACTTCACAAGGATACGGAACACCTGTGCTGGTGCCTCTGCCCACTGCTCCATGGCCTGGAGTGCGGTCTCGGGCGTGGCGATGGCTGAGACGAAGCCATCCATAGGCATCTTGGTCTTCGCGAGATAGAGCTGGACGGCACGGAAATCGTTAGGCGTGGCATTGCGTGAGCCACGGATGTCAAGCTCTTTCTGCACGAAATATTTTGTCTGGAACTCAACCGGATTCTTCGAGTAGCCTATGCATACCACGCGCCCTGTGAATGAGACAGCGTCGATAGCCGTGACGTATGTAACGGGAGAGCCCACAGCCTCTATGACACAGTCGGCGCCATATCCGTCAGTGTATTCCATCACGCGCTCTACGACATTCTCTGTCTTGGAGTTGATGCCGTATGCGGCACCGAGCGACCGGGCTATCTCAAGCTTCTCCTCGCTGAGATCGACAGCTATAACGGTCGCGCCACGCTGCACGGCACGTGCCACGGCTCCGAGTCCCACCATGCCACAGCCGAAGACGAGCACTGTGTCTATATCCTTCACCTCGCCACGGTCAACGGCATGGAACCCGACGGACATAGGCTCGATGAGTGCGGCGTCGCGTGTCGTGACATCCTTGACAGGGATAATCTTCTGCCATGGCAGAGAGATGAACTCGCGCATGGCACCGTCGCGCTGCACGCCGAGGGTCTCATTGTGCTGGCAAGCGTTATAGCGTCCGTTGCGGCATGAGGCGCAGTGTCCGCAGTTTGTGTATGGGTTGACAGTCACTATCATCCCGGGGACAAGGGTGTCCGGACATCCCGGGCCTACGGACTCTATCACAGCGCCTATCTCATGGCCGGGAATGACATTCTCCTTAGCCATCGTGTTGCGTCCTAAGAAGGTGTTGAGGTCTGAGCCGCAGAATCCGACATACTCAAGTCGCAGGAGCACCTCGCCGGCTCCCGCCTCTGGTTTGGGGAGGTCAACCACTTCAAGCTGACGCAGCCCCGGTATTGTTATTGCTTTCATATTGTGATATGTACTTTTTATGTTACTACCTGATTGCTCTTGCTGATAATATCAGCATCATCTGTTTGTAAGGGTGAAAGATGATGTCCTTCTGCCCTCGTCCTTGGCTGTTTATACCCGCCTTATTCGCTCATGTTGGGTATATACCTAAGCGTCGGGATATTGTTGAGGCCGTATATCTTCTGGGCTGTACGTCCCAGAACATCCAGTTTCTCATCGTCGGTCAGCTCTTCTGACAGCAGAATCCAGTCGTACGACTGGCGGTAGGTTATGGCTGTGATAGTACGTGGATAGTCTGAGCCCCACATTATGCGGTCCATCCCGACGGCGCCGGCCGCTTCTCTCATGGCCTTTATCGCTGTCGGATACGGGTAATACTCATCATTATACAGCCACGTCACGCCGCCCATGTCGATATAGACGTTAGGATGACGCGCCATCATCACCTGGCTCATCCACCCCTCCCTTGTAGCCATGCAGAAATGGCCTATGACGATTGTCAGGCCGGGACACTCGCTTATGACGCTCTCCAGCTCGCCGCATTGCGTGTTGCCGTCGGCAAGCTCGATGTGCAGAATCATCCCGTGGCGTTCCATCATGTGGAACATCTCCATGAACTCTGGCGCGTCAAACCTTATCCTCCCGTTGTCGTCTATGAGCCTTGCGGCAGGAAGCTTGATGCCCTTGAACCCTCTTCTCAGCAGTGTCTGTGCCTCGACGATGAATCCGGGCTGGCGGAAATCGCACATGCCGAATACAAAGAAACGTTCCGGCCAGCGTTGTGACACATAGCAGAGATAGTCGTTCTGCAGGCCGTCGATAAACTCTTGTGTTATCACTGCGCCTCCCACCTGGGCGTAGTCCATATTGGCAAGCAGCTTCTCTGCCGAGTTATGGTTGTCGTGCATCCATGGATTCATCATCTGCACCTCCCTGCCCATGAACATGGAACGGCCGTCGGGCAGCTGGCTTATCTCACGGTTGTTCACAGTGGTGTGCTGCCATAGCCACAGGTGGGCGTGCGCGTCGATGATGACAGGGGGTGTGTCACAGCGCAGATAGCGGTCGAGACATTCTTTGTGTGTCATTGTTGTATCGTGTTCTTCTTGTTCTTGTTCGGATATCCCACAAGGTGGGGTAGGGGAGGATTTCCCCCGTTTTGCGTGATTATGTGTTAGCCCATGAGACGCGCTTCTGGTCGCCAATGATGTCCTGCACCTTCTTCACAAGCTCCATATCGAGGGGCTCAGCCACATACTCTATATTCTTCAGCAGATTCTCCGGGCGTGTTGTTGAGAATACTGTTGAGGCTATGCGTGGGTTGGCGTGAGAGTATTGCATGGCCAGCTTCTCTATCGGATAGCCTACACTCTTGCAGTACTCGGCTGCTTGCCGGCATTTCTCCACGAGAGGTTTGGGCGCGGGATGCCAGTCAGGCACGCCACGCTCTGTCAGCAGTCCCATGGAGAATGGCGACGCGTTGATGACTCCGACACCGTTTTCCTCGAAGAAGTCGAGGAAGTCCGTGAGCTTGTCATCATTCAGACAGTAATGGCAGAAAGAGAGGAGACACTCTATCGTCCCGGCAGGAGTGTGCTCGACAATCCATCTCAGATTCTCAAGCTGGAGGTCAGTGCATCCTATATGGCTCACCACGCCCTCCTCCTTCAGTCTCGCCAAGGCAGGCAGTGTCTCGTCAGCAATCTTCTGCAGCCCTCCCGGCAGTGATGCCTGGAACTCTATGTCATGCACGAAGAGTATGTCGATATGGTCAATGTTGAGGCGTTCCATAGACTCGTAGGCCGATGTGCGCACACGCTCAGCCGAGTAGTCCCAGATGTTCTTGCCGTCCTTGCCATATCGCCCTACCTTTGTCGATAGCGTGTATTTTGAGTGTGGGATGTCCTTCAGAGCCTTTCCTAATACCGTCTCAGCCTTATAATGTCCATAATAGGGTGACACGTCGATATAGTTTATGCCGGCCTCTATGGCAGTGAATACGGCGTCAATGCCACGGTTCTCGTCGAAAGAGTGGAATACTCCGCCGAGTGATGACGCTCCGAATCCTATAGACGAGATGCTCAGTCCCGTCTTGCCTAATGTTCTGTAGTCCATAATATGCGGTGGTGTTTTCGTTTTGGGTTAATTAATGTCGATTAATTGCATGCTTATTATGCAAAGATACAAAAAACTTGACGTATATCTATAACATATAACTTTTTTTTACTTATTTTTGGATATTTCACATATATATAGTAATTTTGCCGACCATTAAGCCTTATGATACCCCCTGAAGGTTAATTGTCGGAGACAACATTTAATAAATAACAATAACGATGAGAAAACTTTTCATGTCGGCCATCATGGCCGTACTCGCCACAGCAGCAATGGCTCAGGATATACAGCTGCACTATGATTTCGGACGTAACATCTATTCTTCAGAGCAGCCAGAGCGTCAGAAAGTCACTCTGACACTCGAGCATTTCAGCACGGATAAACTCGGCTCTTGGTATTATTTTGTTGACCTTGACATGCTGAAAGACGGCATGAAGGGCGCATACACCGAGATAAGCCGTGAGTTCAACGTAGGCAAGAAAGGCTTCGCTGCCCATCTTGAGTATGACGGAGGCCTGACATCGACAAAGTATGAGAATGCTGGAATACGCTTCCAGAACGCCGCCCTCATCGGTCCGGCATGGAACGGACACAACGCCGACTACTCTACCACATACTCACTTCAGGTGATGTACAAGCAGTATTTCAAGGGACAGTTTGGCGCGAAAGCCTACTCTTCGTTCCAGGTGACAGGCGTCTGGAGCACAACATTTGCCAGCAAAGCCTTGACTTTTGCAGGCTTCTTTGATTTCTGGCGTGGCGTAAAGGCCAACGGACATGGCCAGCTGATTTTCGCCAGCGAGCCACAGCTGTGGTTCAATCTCAACTCTCTGCGTGGCTTGGAGAATTTCCCATTGTCTATTGGTACAGAGTGTGAGTTCTACGGCAACTTCTATACTCCAGCCGATGGCAGCGACAAGAACTTCTTCATAAACCCGACTATCGCGCTGAAGTGGCATTTCTAAAATATCAGATATACACTCTGGCCATGCCAAAGCCGCATGTTTAAGGTATGCGCCAGGTTTTCAATATTACTCAAAGGCAGATGACACCACCCGTTCATCTGCCTTTTTCTTTATGCCACCGCCTCTTGTTCATGCCATAGTGCTCAGTCCTCTCTATACAGAAAAGCCACTGTCCCTACACCTATGCCTTTCTGTACGCCTTGTCATTGATTGAGAGTTTTTCGGCCGGATTATTTGTTTTATAACGGAAAATAGAGTATATTTGCAGTCTGAAACATATGGAAAAAGTAATAAAAGAATATCTTCATAAGCATGGCTATGCCTCATGGGAGCCTCGTGCCGCCCTGTTTGATATGGACGGGGTGCTCTATGACTCCATGGCCAACCATGCCAAAGCCTGGCACGACTCCATGGCCTCGTACGGCATACCCATGAGCGTGGAGGAGGCATACGCCTTCGAGGGTATGCGGGGTTTTGAGACAATAAAGATTGTGGCAGGACGTTACTGGGGGCGTGAGATAAGCGACGAGGAGTCGGCAGAGATGTACCGGGTGAAGTCTGAGCACTATGCCGCGTGTCCTACCGCCCCGATGATTCCCGGTGTCCACCGCCTTCAGGAGGCCATGCGTGAGCTCGGGCTGAGGATTGGCGTTGTGACAGGCAGCGGCCAACACTCCCTTCTGGAGCGCATACTGCATGATTTCGACGGTCTTGTGTCGCCCGATATCATGGTCACAGCCCTAAACATCAAGTGTGGCAAGCCTGCTCCCGACCCTTATCTCCGTGGCATGGAGAAGGCGGGGACACAGCCGTGGCAGACCATTGTCGTCGAGAACGCCCCGCTTGGCGTGCGTGCCGCCGTCGCCGCCGGCTGTCTTACAGTGGCTGTAAACACAGGGCCACTGCCAGACAGCGTGCTCGCCGATGAGGGTGCAGACATCGTCGTGCATACCATGGACGAGTTCCGTGGGATGCTGCCGGCCTTGGCTCGGCAAGTCAGACTGTAGCCGCAACACCGTTATGGCGTAAGGATGCGGGATGATTATTGTACATATATATATATTATACAATCTAAAAGACAGAAAGGAAACCAAAGAACATGATTACACCACACAACAACGCCAAAGAGGGCGATTACGCCAAGACAGTCCTCATGCCTGGCGACCCGCTGAGAGCGAAATATATAGCTGAGACATTCCTTGAGAATCCACGTCTCGTCAACACAGTGCGTAACATGCTTGCCTATACGGGCACATACAAGGGTGTCCCCGTCAGTGTCATGGCGTCGGGCATGGGTATGCCCTCTATCGGCATATACTCATACGAGCTGTACAACTTCTATGGCGTGGAGAACATTGTGCGCATAGGCTCGGCCGGCTCATACTCTGAGCGTCTTCAGGTGCGCGATGTGGTGCTGGCAGAGTATGCCTTCAGCCAGTCAACTTATGCCCGCTCAGCCAGCGGAGAGACAGCCGACAAGATGTACCCGAGCCAGGAGCTGAATGACATTATCATGCAGACCTCAAAGGAGACAGGCATCGAGTGCAAGCTCGCCAAAGTCCATTCGTCCGACGCATTCTATGCCGACCCTGCCCTTGGGGGATGGGAAGCGATACGTGACATGACAGGGACGGAGTGTGTCGAGATGGAGAGTTTCGCCCTGTTCCATAACGCCCACATGACAGGCAAGCGTGCCGCGTGCATCCTGACCATCTCTGACGCGTTCTATAATAAGGTGGCTCTGTCAGCAGAAGAGCGGCAGAACTCGTTCACGCAGATGATGCATCTCGCCCTTGAGAGCGCCATAAGGTTCTGAGATACAGGCGAGGACTTGCTGACGACTGTCACGTGAGAAATGCGTCGAAAGGTGGGATGACATCCTTCCCGCTCTGTCCTCTAAAGCCCTTCTGTATATATACATAGACTTAGAAGGGTGGATTTCCATAAATGTAATGTCCCGTCCTGCTGATGCTATAGGCTTCAGCGGGACGGGACATTCTTATTATCTGTCACTCCAGTATGGAGTATCAGAGCGGATACTCGTCAAAGGCGTAGAGGACAGTGGAGAGGTAACGCTCGCCAGTGTCAGGCAGTAGGACTACGATGCGCTTGCCCTTATTCTCCGGCCTCAGGGCTATCTGCGACGCCGCATAGGCAGCCGCGCCCGACGATATGCCTACGAGCAGGCCCTCCTGCTGTGCCAGTTCGCGTCCTGTGCGTATAGCGTCGTCGTTGTCAACATCATACACCTCGTCAACAACATCCGCGTTGTATGTCGCCGGTATGAATCCCGCTCCGATGCCCTGTATCTTGTGTGGGCCGCTCTGTCCTCCGTTCAGCACAGGCGATGTCTTAGGCTCGACGGCTATCACCTTGATGTCCGGGTTCTTCTCTTTCAGTGCCTTGCCTATTCCGGAGACAGTGCCGCCTGTACCGACTCCAGCGACAAATATGTCCACCTTGCCCTCTGTCTGCTCCCATATCTCCGGGCCGGTAGTGGCGTAATGCTTGGCGGGGTTCGCCTTATTCTCAAACTGCTGTAGGATTATAGCTCCCGGAGTGTTGTCACGCAGTTCCTCAGCCTTCCTGATTGCTCCCTTCATGCCTTCTGTGCCAGGTGTCAGAACCACCTCAGCGCCATAAGCCTTGACGAGGTTGCGGCGTTCGACAGACATCGTCTCAGGCATGGTCAGTATGAGGTGATAGCCTTTCACCGCGCTCACGAGAGCCAGTCCGACGCCGGTGTTTCCTGATGTTGGCTCAATTATCGTTGCTCCTGGCTTCAGCGCTCCGCTCTTCTCCGCGTCCTCTATCATGGCGAGAGCGATGCGGTCTTTCACTGAGCCGCCCGGATTGAAATATTCTATCTTAGCCACTATGGGAGTCTCGATGCCTTTCTGCTGTGAGAATTTGCCCAGTTCGAGGAGAGGGGTGTTGCCGATAAGCTCTGTAAGAGATTTTGCGATTGCCATAATTCTTTCCTTTCTTTTAGTTTGTATTGTTGTTATATTTTTGTTGTCCTTTGCTGTGGGAGACAGTCTCTGAGAATACTATATGGTATGCTGTGAATGGCCGGTAGGGGTAGTCTCGTATGTCCTTTATATTGGCTAATCTCTGATTCACGAGAGCAAATTTGTCATAGACTCGCACGAAGTGAATAGGGCGTGTCGTTTGTGAGCTTGTCTCACGAACGGTGCCCGTCTCTGATTCACGAGTGCAAAGTTACCCTTTTTCTCTCTTCCGTACAATACCACACATGTGGTATATTCTGACTTTGAGTATGGTATTTTTCTGTTTTCTTGGCCATTTTGATGCTTCTCATGCCTTTTTCCTGCGTTTTTGTGGCTGTTTTTTATGGCTGTTTATGCTGTCATTGGCTGCTGCAAACCATGTTCTCACATTCTGTTAACAGGCTCAGGCGAGTGGCATGACGCATATAACGATTAACGGGGAAATGCCTTCGTGACGTGTGCCATGCTCCTTGTGTCTCATCCGTCTGCTCTCATCTTGCCCCTGTGGCAGTTCCCGGAACGGCAGAGCGCATATTGCTGATGCTCGCCATACCACCTCCTTATTATACCTATTTATATATAAGCCCCTATTATGATGATTCCCTCTGCCAGACACTCACGTGTTGTCTGACAGAGGGAAACGTGTATTATGGGCATTGTTGTGGCCCTCGTCCTTGGTGTCGGCCTATTTCCATTCCACCCTCATACGGTGGAGCATTGTGGTGCTCTCGCCGCATGTTCCTGTATGCTGTATGCCTGTTCCGCCATAGTCGTTTGGCGTTATCTCCGCCTCGATGTCAACGGTTGGCTTGAGGTTCGGGTCGGCAGATATGTCAGGCAGCGGTGTTGTCGTCTCCGCGTGAGCCTTCAGACGGTTGCCAGAGGCTGAGAGCGATATTGTGCATCCTGTGCGGTAGCATACTGACGATACTGGGGCGGAGACAGGGGTGACAACGCCTTTGTCGTATCTGACGAGCAGGAAGTCAACCGCGTTGCTGTATTTCGTCGTGCGTATTATGCGCAGAGCGTATCCTGTCAGTGTCTCCGTGTCGAATTTTATGTACAGGTCGAGGTATTGTCCTGTGGCGCTTCCGAATCCCTGCCCGGCCGTCTTGCTCGGATCGACACACAGCGTTATCGCCATATCGCCATACGTTCCCGGCAGCGGGGTGTAGAGCATACGCGCGCCTTTCTCCTTCTGCAAGAGCCCTGTCCCCATCGCTCCGTTTATTCCCTCGCCGTATGTCCAGTAGTCTTTCTCGGGATATACCGTCCAGTCATACTCAGCCGTATCGAGCGGCTTGTACCCGCCTATTGTCCAGAATCCGGGTATAAGGCGTGGCTGGTTATGGCACGGGAAGCTCTGGAAGTCAGTCTCGAAGACATCTGTCTGTGTCACCTGTCCGCTCTTCACCACAGTCTTCGTCACGGCGCTCTGCTCCTTGCCTGGCAGGCAGCGCAGATGTCGCGGCTCGACCGACGCCATGATATAATACCCGACGTCCTCCCTTGTCAGACGGTATGAGCGCTCAGGCTCTCCAAGACGTGAGACAGCCACGGCGATGCGGTTGCTTCCGTCCTTGCTGCTGCATCTGTACCATGTTATGAGCGACTCATCCTTGCGCCCCTCAAGGTCGAGGGTGTAATCGACTGTGGCCACTCCGCCGCGCACAGAAAGGCGTGGGAAGGACAGGAATCGCGGGGCCTCTACATAGTCAGGCCGCACCGTCAGCTCTACCGCACACTCCAGTCCGTCGTCGGTATATGCTATGACAGAGAGCCGTTTTGTCTCGTCGTCATGGTTTGTGGCAGTTACCTGACACTCGCCGCCCTCTGTCCGGGACAGCCTCACGTCGTTCTCATAGCCCTGCTCGACACGCCATCTTATCGTCCTGTTCTGCCTCTCGTAGTTGCAGTGGCGTCGTGTCACGGCCTTGAGCGTCAGTGGCTTGCCGCCTGTCTGTATAGTTGCCTCAAGCGGCGAGACAGCGAGACATGTCGGCATATCACCGGCATCAAGCCCCTGTCTCCTCGATATGGCCTCCACGCGTGGGCGGACATGCAGGGGGTCCCAGTCGTCGTCGCCCCTCAGCAGGTTATATGTATTGTAGAATACCCCCTCGTTGTCGCTGAGCCGGTAGGCCTGCAGGATACGCCTCTGGTCCATGCAGACAGTGTTATACGGCTTCTCTGCCCCGATGATGTACGGCTGTCCGTTCATGCTGACGTTATACTGGTAACATCTGAGCCATTCTGTCGGTGTGTGTGTCCACCCTGCATAGACCGGTTTGCTGACATGGTAGCGGCAGTCGATGATGGCGAGCGGCCCTACCGCCTTGCAGAAATACTGCCTGTCCTCGTCATGGCACACAGAGAAGTCACAGTCGAGGAACACCGCGCCGCCCATGTCGCTGCGCCAGAAAGGCTTCTGGCCGTAGAAGTCGAGCGTGCAGTGGAGATAGACCCCTGTTCCTGTCAGGGCGTCGTCGGTGCTCTCCATGTGGCAGTTATTGAATAGTATTCGCTTGGCGCCGTTCAGCGGATTCATGTTCAGGCGGCTTATGAAACGGACATTGTCGGCCAGAATCCTGTCGCCGTGACAGTATGCCACATGTGCCTGTGTGATGGCCGTCATGCGCTTCGGGCGGTTGAGAGACGGCTTCAGCGGGTATTCAAGATTGACATTGCAGTAGTTCCCCATCGTCAGATTCCTCACCTCCAGTCCGTCGCCCCAGAAGTCGAACATCGTGAAATTTCCTATGGCGCCCTGTGTCTGCCCCCTGTTAGAGGCGAGCACGACATTGCGGGCGTCGTCAGAAAGCCCTGTGATATGCAGGTTCTGACACCTCACGATGAGTCCGAAAGGCTCACGTCCGTCCTTCCCTACGCGTATGGCCTTGTCGTCAGGATTGTCTATCCAATAGACGTAGGGAGCCACGAGCAGCGTCATCGGCTCGTCGGGAGTGCCGTCGGTGAGAGCCTTGGCGGCCTCTGTGAAGCTGTTGAAGACATACGCATGGCGTGAGGCTACCTCGTCAGAGAGCTGTCCGTCGATGAAGAATGTCCTCTCGCTGAGGACGTATTCCCTGCCGCCATAGCTCACCCTGTCGCCGTAGAACATGACCGGCCTCTTGCTGTCGAGCGGCACATAGCCGTCAGCCAGAGCCGCCGCCTTAGGCATGGAGCCTTTCCGCGGTTTTGTCTTCGTCATGTCAGTCGCTCCTGCCAGCCCTCCTGCCTCAGAGGCAGAGGGCGAGTGGTATGGTTCGGGATGTATGGCGGCAGCATAAGCCGGCGACGATGGTACGGCAGACAAGGCTGTCATGGCAGCCACTGCCAGCAATGTGTGAAATCTTCTCATGGTTCTCATAGTGATAGTTTGAATGCTATGGCCTGTGGCAGTCCGTCCCCCACATGCCTCAGTCAGGTTTCTTCTGCGTGACAGATAGGCGGGACATGACGTGCCGGCCATAGATGCATGGTGCTCTTGTGGACATGGTGTCCTTGTGTCGCAAAGGTAATCCTTTTATCTGTCATATGCAAGAAAATTATATCCTTTTTTGTGGCACAAGGAAAATCCTGTGTCAACTGGAAAAACAAAAACAGGAATCAACCCCTTGCGCTTGATGCAAAAATGTCTCATTGTGCCTCACCGCCCTCTGCCATGTGGTGCGCTCACATGTCCTGCCTTATCATGCAAGAAAATCTCTTTTATGATATGATTATATAGAAAATATCTTATAAAGACTGAGTAATCACATTGTAAAGACTGAGTAATTATACTGTAAAGACTGAGTAATTATAATATAAAGACTGAGTAATTATATTATTTATGACTATTTTTCGTCCCGTTATTCTGAGCGTATGTCTTAACGGCAGTCTGCCTCTGGCCAGACAACTGATGTTGGCCGGCAGGGCGCAAGGCATGATGCGGGGGCGTCGTCATGGCTTCCCGACCGCTTTCGGCGCGATGTCCGTGCCAAAGGACAGCGATGTCCCATGTCGCGAGGCGGTGGCATCCGTGAGAGAGACATATCGCCCTGCTCCCAAGAAACGTTCTTCGGCAGAGGTCGAAAAAATATCATGCAGACCGCTATATCATGCAGACCGCTTCGAAAAAATATCATGCAGACCGCTCCCACTTGATACATATAAAGGCTTTGGTTAAAAAATATAGTTTTTTAGACAATAATCCATGGCTTTTCAGAAAATATGTGTAACTTTGCATTATATTATGTACGCACGCCACCCTCGTTAGAAAAATATGGAATGGACCGCAGTCATAGGACAAGAAGACATTAAGGACAGGCTACGCTCGCTGATAGTGGCAGGCCGTGTCCCACATGCCCTTATGCTCTGTGGCAAGACAGGCTATGGCACGCTTGCTCTCGCCCTCGCCCTCGCCTCGGCCCTCCTGTGTGACAGGACACGGCGCCGCATCATGCCTCCGGCGTACGCCGGAGGAGGCCTCTTCGGCGACGACGACCCTGTGACGGACAGCACGGCGGCGCCACGCACGGTGGGCGACGCCGAGGCATGTGGCACATGCAGCCAGTGTGCGATGCTTAGAGAGTGGCATCATCCTGACCTCCACTTCTCGTTCCCGACAGTGAAGCTGCCGTCGATGACAGCACAGCACAAGCCTGTCAGCGACGATTTCATGGCCGAGTGGTGTGAGATGCTCACAGCCGACGGCCCGTATATCACCATGAACATGTGGGCCGAGCGCATGAAAGTGACAACGCAGCAGGCCCTGATAACAGCGGCAGAGAGCGACGCCATAGGCCGGAAGCTCGCCTTGAAGTCAAGTCAGGGAGGCTACAAGGTGGCTGTCATATGGCTGGCCGAGCGCATGAACGAGGAGAGCGCGAACAAGATACTCAAGACACTCGAGGAGCCTGCCCCCGACACCGTGTTCATCCTCGTCGTCGAACAGCCCGAGAGACTGCTCGAGACGATACTGAGCCGTGTGCAGAGGATTGATGTCCCGCCGATAGGGCAGGAGAGCCTCACACAGGCTCTCATAAGCCGCAGAGGGCTCGACGAGGACACAGCACGGCGCCTCGCAAGGGCTACCGGGGGCAACTGGATAGAGGCTGTCGAGCTGCTCATGCCCGACTCGGAGCAGAGACAGTTCCTCGACCTCTTCGTGATGCTCATGAGGCTCGTCTATAAGCGCGATGTCAAGGGCATGAAGGGATGGGGCGACGCGGCCGCAGCCCTCGGGCGCGAGAAGCAGAAACGTATGATAACCTATTTCCTGCGCATGATAAGAGAGGCCTTCATGTCAAACTTCCACGACCCGCGGCTGACGTATATGACCCGCGAGGAGGAAGACTTCGTGTCGCGCTTCGGACAGTTCATAAACGAGACAAATGTCATAGAGATGACCGCATTGTGGGAGCTGGCCCTGAGAGACATAGCCCAAAACACTAACCAGAAGATTGTCTTCTACGACACGTCGCTGAGGCTCACAGCCCTGCTGGCACGGAAATGACGGCCGTCACCAGGGCCTGCGGCAACAAACAAAGAAACACAGAAACCTTTATGAAGATAGATTACGAAAACCTGAGATATGTCTGCGGGGAATGCTCCAGAGGCCTCTCGGCCAAAGGATGCGGCCGTCAGGACCACCAGCTGAACACTTATGACTGGCTTGCCGATGTGCCAGGGAATACCGAGCGCACCGACCTCGTCGAGGTGCAGTTCAAGAACACCCGCAAGGGATACTACCATAATATCAACGGACTGGACCTGAAGAAGGGCGACATCGTCGCCGTCGAGTCGTCGCCAGGACACGACATCGGAGTGGTGACACTGACAGGACAGCTCGTCAACCTGCAAGTGAAAAAGGCTAACCTCAAGTCGATGGACGACATAAAGAGGATATACCGCATAGCGAGAGAGCAGGACATAAAGATATGGGAAGAGGCAAAGTCGCGCGAGCACGCCACCATGATACAGAGCAGGCAGATAGCCAAAGACCTCGGCCTGCAGATGAAGATAGGCGATGTGGAGTATCAGGGCGACGGCAACAAGGCCATATTCTATTATATCGCCGACGAGAGGGTCGATTTCAGACAGCTCATAAAGGTGCTCGCCGATGTCTTCCATGTCAGGATAGAGATGAAGCAGATAGGCGCACGACAGGAGGCGGGACGCATAGGCGGCACAGGCCCGTGCGGACGGGAGCTGTGCTGCGCCACATGGATAAAGTCGTTCTCAAGCGTATCGACCAACGCCGCGCGTTTCCAGGACATATCGCTCAACCCGCAGAAACTGGCCGGTATGTGCGCGAAGCTGAAATGCTGCCTGAACTATGAGGTGGACACATACCTCGAGGCCGGAAAGAAATTCCCGCCGACAGACACCGTGCTCCAGACCTTGGACAGCGACTACTACTTCTTCAAGAAAGACATCCTCGCCGGCACAATAACCTACTCGACAGACAAACGCATGGCCGCCAACCTCGAGACAATAACACCCGAGAGGGCCGTGGAGATAATAGAGATGAACAAACGGGGCGAGAAACCCGCCGAACTCAACGAGGCCGACGACAACGGAATGCCTGTCACACCACGCGACATCATAGAGAGCGAGGACATAGCACGATTCGACAAGGCAAAGAAGAAGAAAAAGAAGAAACAAAGGCGCAATGACAAGAACAATCGCAACAGCGACACTGATGGCGGCGCTAATGCTGATGACGGCAGCATGTGACGAGCGCAGGGTATATGACCACTACGAGCACGCCGACCCCGGGGGATGGGAGAAGAACGAGACCCTTGAGTTCGGGATTGACTCGCTGAAGGATAGCGGGACATACTCCATGCTCATCAGCCTGAGACTAAGCGACAGGTACCCTTTCAAGAACCTGCACATAGTGGTCGATCAGACTGTCTATCCCTCACGCACCGCTATTCATGACACCGTCACATGCCACGTCACAGACGACAGGGGCATGACACTCGGAGCCGGAATATCACTCTACCAATACACCCTCCCCGTCAGGAAACGATTCTATATGCACGGAGACAGCATACACGTCAGGGTGAGGCATAACATGAAGCGTGAGATACTGCCCGGCATAGCCGATGTCGGCATACAGCTGAAAGCCGAATGACAAATACATAAACAAAAAAACACAATAACAGAAAATGGCTGAAAACAAGAAAATCAAAACAGCTCTCGTGTCTGTCTTCCATAAGGACGGACTGGACCAGCTGCTCAAGAAACTCAACGACGAGGGAGTGAAGTTCCTCTCTACAGGCGGCACACAGACATTCATCGAGTCACTCGGATATGAGTGTCAGAAGGTTGAGGATGTAACAACATACCCCTCCATCCTCGGTGGAAGAGTGAAGACACTCCACCCGAAAATATTCGGCGGCATACTCGGACGCCGTGACAATGAGGGCGACCAGCAGCAGATGGCACAGTACGAGATACCTGAGATAGACCTCGTCATCGTCGATCTCTATCCTTTCGAGCAGACCGTCGCAAGCGGAGCGTCAGAGGCTGACATCATCGAGAAGATCGACATAGGCGGCATATCACTCATACGTGCCGGCGCAAAGAACTTCAAGGACGTTGTCATCATACCGTCAAAGGCTGAGTATGAGGTGCTCCTCGACATCATCAACAAGCAGGGGGCGGAGACAACAATAGAGCAGCGACGCATGTTCGCCACACGCGCCTTCGGCGTCAGCAGCCACTACGACACGGCCATCAACGCATGGTTCGAGGCAACGAAATAAGCCTGTCGCGAGGACACACGACAAGGACAATACCCCAATATACACCCACATAATAAATAATCAGTAAGAAACGAAATGGGATTTTTCTCTTTTGTACAAGAAATAGCGATGGACCTCGGCACAGCCAACACCATCATCATCAGCGATGACAAGATTGTCGTTGACGAGCCGTCGGTAGTCGCTCTCGACCGCCGCACCGACAAGATGATAGCCGTCGGAGGAAAGGCGAAGATGATGTATGAGAAGACACACGAGAACATACGCACCATACGCCCGCTCCGCGACGGTGTGATAGCCGACTTCTCAGCGTGTGAGCAGATGATGAGGGGCCTCATAAAGATGGTCCACTCGGGCAGCCGGCTCTTCTCTCCCTCGCTGCGTATGGTCATCGGCGTGCCTTCAGGCTCGACAGAGGTGGAGCTGAGAGCCGTGCGCGACTCTGCCGAGCACGCCGACGGACGTGACGTATATCTTATCTTCGAGCCTATGGCTGCGGCTATCGGCATCGGCATCGACGTCGAGGCGCCAGAGGGTAACATGATTGTCGATATAGGCGGTGGCTCGACAGAGATAGCTGTCATATCGCTCGGCGGCATAGTGTCTAACAACTCGATACGCACAGCCGGAGACGACCTCACATCAGACATACAGGAGTATATGTCACGCCAGCACAACGTGAAGGTGTCTGAGCGTATGGCCGAGCGCATCAAGATACACGTCGGCTCAGCGCTCACCGACCTTGGCGATGAGGCTCCTGAGGACTACGTCATCCACGGCCCGAACCGCATCACTGCACTACCTATGGAGGTGCCGGTATGCTATCAGGAGATAGCCCACTGTCTCGACAAGACTATCGCGAAGATAGAGAACGCTGTCCTCAACGCCCTTGAGAACACTCCGCCAGAGCTTTATGCCGACATCGTGAAGAACGGAATATACCTCTCTGGTGGCGGCGCGCTGCTGAGAGGTCTCGACAGACGACTTGAGGCGAAGATAAACATACCGTTCCATATCGCCGACGACCCTCTCCACTCTGTGGCCAAGGGTGCCGGAATAGCACTGAAGAATGTTGACCGCTTCTCGTTCCTCATGAGATAAGAGGGGGAGAACGACGTCAGGAGACAGGCGGCGGGCAGGGGACAGTTACAGGCATGACAGCCCGTGGGGATAACCCAATGGCTGTCGGGATGGCATGAGGCTGAGCGCATTTAGCCGGCACTGCCACGCCTGACGATGGCGCATGGAAACACCATTGAGACATCTCCCACCCATCACCATGATAAAGGAAAGTACGCTGCACATACCCTGTCGCGACCATATAGGCTATGGTGGCGGAGGAGTATGTGGAGCGTACTGAATTCATAAAGATATGATATGGCCGGAAAGGATGGTGTGTGGCAAGGCGGCACACCCCTCTCTCCGCCCACTGTAGGCACATGACAACTGAGCCCTGGGCTATGGTATGGACACCACGCCGCAGAGCGGGAGACGGCATGGGCATACACGGCTCTGTGACAGCCATATCAAGACTGCATTATCATCACGACTCACAGAAACACCATGCGTAACTTAGCAGAATTCCTGCAGAAATACCATCATTGGTTCTTGTTCCTGCTTCTTGAGGTGGTGTCGATGGTACTGCTCTTCCAGTTTAACAGGTATCAGGGCAGCGTGTGGTTCACATCAGCCAACATTGTAAGCGGAAAGGTCTATGAGGTGTCTGCCGCTGTTGACCAGTTCTTCTCTCTTACAAAAGTCAATGAGCGGCTGACACAGCGCAATGTGACCCTCGAAAGACAGGTGGAATACCTCTCGCAAAGGATAGAGCAGCTCAGCGGCGACAGCGAGGCCGCGGCACGGGAGATGAAGAACAGCATGGCATCATGCCGCATGATACCGGCACGTGTCATAAGCAACACCATCGACAAGCAGGATAACTTCATCACAATAGACAAAGGCTCAAGAGACGGCATAAGGCCCGATATGGGTGTCGTGAGCGGGACAGGAATAGTAGGCATAGTCTATCAGACAACTCCTGACTACAGCATCGTCATCCCCGTGCTGTCGTCCCATTCGCGCATAAGCTGCCGCATAGACAAGCGCGGCTACTTCGGCTATCTCAGATGGGATGGCAGGTCGTCGCGGTACGCATACGTTGAGGATGTGCCGAGACATGCCCACTTCAGGCTCCTCGACCGTGTCGTGACATCTGGCTACAGCTCTGTATTCCCGCCTGGTGTGATGGTGGGGAAGATACTGCATGTGTATAACTCAGCCGACGGACTCTCATACAGGCTCATGATAGAGCTGTCAACCGATTTCGGATGCCTGCGTGATGTCTGTGTCATCGACGACGACGCTGCGAGACAGAGACTTGAGACACTCAATGCGGCTCATGACTCTATAAGAATAAAGAAGGAGGACTGATGACGATGGATATTCTAAAAAGGCTGGTAGCCATGGCGCTTCTTGTGCTCGTGCATGGCCTCTTCCTCGGACACATACATATTTTCGGAATAGCCACACCGCTCATATATATCATGCTGCCACTCCATTTCAGCACGACACAGCCGAGATGGAGCGCGCTGATGTGGTGTTTCGTGACAGGACTGCTCGTGGATATCTTCATGAACACACCCGGTATGACATCGGGAGCGCTGACCGTTATCGGACTGCTGCAGCCGAGCGTGCTGAGGCTTTTCGTGCAGAATGACGACGACGGCGAGCTCGAGCCGTCGCTGAAGACAATGGGATGGATAAAGTTCCTGCTGTATATTCTCATTCTGACACTCATCTACAGCCTCATATTCTTCACCCTCGAGACATTCTCTTTCTTCAATCCACTGATGTGGATAGAATGTATCGGAGCAAGCACTCTCGTGACAGTAATCATCATCCTGGCTATTGAGAGGATAAGGGAATAGGCCGCATGGCACGGGACAGCATGGAGCGTGCACCCCCCTGCACGTGATACACCCTGTCGTCCACGTAATATCTCCTTGACACCCTTTTCTTATATAGACCCTTACAACAAGCTTATACCGTATGGCAGATTACGGATTAGAGAACAGGAAATATATTATAGGTGGCGTGGCTACGGCTATCGTCACCATATATATTATACGCCTCTTCGTACTCCAGATAATGAGCGACGACTACCGGCAGAGCGCTGACTCTAACGCCTTCTTCAAGAATATACAGTATCCCTCACGCGGCGTGATATCTGACCGCAACGGAGAGCTCCTTGTCTATAACGAGCCGTCATACGACCTCATGGTCATCATGAACGAGCAGAAAGGACATATAGACACCCTCGAATTCTGCAAGGCACTCGGCATAACACCTGAGTATTACGAGCAACGCATGGCCGAGATAAAGGACAGGAGCAAGAATCCGGGCTACTCACGCTTCACACAACAGCTCTTCATGTCACAGCTCTCTGAGCGCGACTTCTCTGTCTTTCAGGAGAAAATGTTCCGCTTCCCGGGCTTCTATGTGCAGAAACGCTCCATCCGCCAGTATCAGTATCCCTATGCCGCCCACGTGCTCGGTGATGTCGCTGAGGTGTCTGACTATGACATAGAGGACGACGACTACTACCAGGCTGGCGACTATATAGGCAAGCTGGGAGTGGAACGCTACTATGAGAAAGCCCTCAGAGGCGAGAAGGGCGTGAAGATCCTGCTCCGTGACGCACGAGGAAGGATAAAGGGAAGCTACAGCAACGGACAGTATGACCGCAAGCCCGTGGCAGGAAAAGACCTCACGCTGACGCTCGACATCAAGCTGCAGGCCCTCGGCGAGCGGCTCATGGAGGGGAAGATAGGCTCTATCGTAGCCATTGAGCCGGCGACAGGAGAGGTGTTGTGCATGGTCTCCTCGCCGACATACGACCCACGGCAGATGGTCGGCAGGAAACGCGGCAAGAACCATCTCGCCCTCTCACGCAATGTCTGGAAGCCTCTCCTCAACCGTTCCATAATGGGACAGTACCCGCCAGGCTCAACATTCAAGACATCACAGGCGCTCACATACATGACAGAGGGCATCATCACGCCCCACACACTCTTCCCCTGTCATCACGGATTCTCATTCCGCGGCCTGCATGTCGGATGCCACAGCCACTCGTCGCCGACATCGCTCGTCGAGGCGATAAGCACATCATGCAACGCATATTTCTGCTGGGGGCTGTATTATATGGTAGGCGCGAAACGCAAGTACGGCAGCCATCAGGCCGCCATGAACACATGGCGCGACTATATGGTGTCAATGGGATTCGGGTATAAGCTCGGCATCGACCTGCCCGGAGAGAAACGTGGTATGATACCTAACGCCTCATACTATGACGACGCTTATAAAGGCTCATGGAACGGACTGACTGTAATCTCAATATCCATCGGACAGGGAGAGGTGGGGCTGACACCGCTACAGATAGCCAATCTCGGAGCTACCATAGCCAACCGCGGATACTACCTCACGCCACATGTGGTGAAGAAAGTGCAGGGCGAAAAGCTCGACACGGCATTCACGACAAGACACTACACTAAGGCGAGCCGCAAGGCATACGACTGGGTTGTGGCTGGTATGCGCTCGTCTGTCGTCAAAGGCACGTGCCGCGCGGCCAACAGGGCTGACTATCTCGTATGCGGAAAGACAGGCACGGCCCAGAACCGCGGCCATGATCACTCCGTCTTCATGGGCTTCGCACCGATGGACAACCCCAAGATAGCCATCGCCGTATATGTCGAGAACGGCGGCTTCGGCGCCGATTATGGTGTGCCGATAGGGGCATTGATGATGGAGCAGTATATCAACGGGAAGCTATCACCGTCGAGCGAGATACGTGCCGTCGAGTTCCAGAGGCGGCGCATAGCCTACGGCTCGGCAAACAGATAAAGCCCCTACACATTATGTTCTTGTTGTGTGAGGACATTGGGGGCAAGACAGCATACACACATATTAATACATATACACGCATATTTATTAGCAGACAGGCGATATGTCACAGAAAGAGACAAACGGAAAAGGCATACTCAGCTCGCTCGACTGGTGGACAATAGGCATCTATCTCGCATTGCTTGCGGTAGGATGGCTCAGTGTCTGCGGCGCGACATACTCGTTCGAGGAGACAGACATCTTCAGCCTCGACACACGCTCCGGGATGCAGATACTGTGGATAGGAACGTCGATATGTCTCGGATTCGTCATCCTCATGATGGACGACAGATTCTTTGACACATTCGCCTATCTCCTTTATGTCGCGCTTTTACTCGTTCTTCTTGCAACGATTTTCAATCCCCACGAGATAAAGGGCTCGCGGTCGTGGCTCGTCATGGGGCCGCTGCGCATACAACCGGCCGAGTTCGCCAAGTTCGCCACGGCTCTCGCGGCGGCCAAGCTGATGTCAACATACGGCTTCTCCCTCAGCCGCAACCGTGACTTCCTTGCCGCCTGCGCCGTCATCATCACCCCCATGCTCCTTATCATAGGGCAGAAGGAGACAGGCTCGGCGCTCGTATATACATCATTCTTCCTCATGATGTACCGTGAGGGGATGCCAGGCTCGGTGCTCTTCACCGGTGTGGCCTTGGTGGCCTACTTCGTTGTCGGCATACGCTTTGAGGATGTCGGGCTGTGGGCGATGTCTGTCTCCCTCGGCAAATTCCTCGTCCTGCTCATGGTCCATGTGTTTACGGTGTGTATGGTGAGGGTCTATTGCCGTGACAAGCGCCTTGTGCGCCACCTCGCGCTCACGATAGCCGGCCTGACAGCGGGCTCGCTACTCTTCGCCAAGTTCATCATTCCGTTCGATATCGTATGGGCGCAGCTCGCCCTCACGGCCTACATCATCGGACTCCTGCTCTACAAGGGTCTCCGTGAGCGTTTGTCCAATTATTTCCTTATACTTCTCTTCACCCTTGGCTCTGTGACATTCTTCTATTCGTCGAGCTATGTCCTCGACAATATCCTCCAGAGCCACCAGCGCGAGCGCATCAATGTCCTCCTCGGGCTTGAGGAAGACCTCGCCGGGGCAGGCTACAATGTCCACCAGAGCGAGATAGCCATAGGCTCTGGCGGACTGAAAGGCAAGGGATTCCTCAACGGCACACAGACAAAGCTGAAATATGTGCCAGAGCAGGACACTGACTTCATATTCTGCACCGTAGGCGAGGAGGAGGGATTCGTCGGCTCGGCTGGAGTGCTGCTCCTGTTCCTCGCCCTGATATTGAGGCTTATACATGTGGCAGAGCGCCAGCCGTTCAAGTTCGGGCGCATATATGGCTATTGTGTCTTGAGTGTCTTCCTCTTCCATGTGTTCATAAATGTCGGCATGGTGCTCGGCGTCACTCCCGTCATCGGCATCCCCCTTCCATTCTTCAGCTATGGAGGCTCGTCGCTGTGGGGATTCACCATACTCCTGTTCATCTTCCTCAGGATAGACGCCGGACGAAACCTCGTAAGACAATAGACGGACAGTAACAGATATATAAACATTTTACGCGGTAGATCATGACATGTGGCATGATGTACCGCGTAATCTGTCTGTGGCCAGTCAGCAGAGAGGTGTTGGGGGAGGAGGCGTGTCTCTTTTGCCGTCCGTTGTTTTTCTGCCCGCCCGCTCCCCGTCTGCTCTCCGCCGCCTTGATGTGCCTGTGCCGTGGGGGCGTTATTGTGTCACGGGGGTGGTGGGCGTGTCTATGCTTACGAGCTCGTAGGCTGTAGAGCCGAGGCCAATACGCTCGGCATACTCTATGGTGTGCATGCCGTGTCGGCTGTTTATGCGCTCTATCATGGCCTCACTGTCGTTGTCCTTGTCGGCGGGCATATTGAAGATGATGTCGGCGCAGGCCTTGTCGAGGGCTACGGGGTCGGTAGAGGCGAGGATGCCATAATCCTTCATGGAGACAGCGGCGGGGTGGGCGACACAGTCACAATCCACCGACATGTTGTTCATGACATTGATATACAGGATTCTGTCGCCGAAATAGTCTGCCACGCCCTGTGCGGCGGCTGCCATCGACTCGAGGAATCCGTCCTGGTCGCTGACATTCTTCCACATCCCCTCAACCGTCTCCTGCTTCCCGGCTGTATGGATATATGCCTTGCCGTTGGCCGAGGCTATGCCAATGCTCTGGTTCTTCAGCGCTCCGCCCAGTCCGCCCATGGGGTGTCCCTTGAAGTGTGAGAGGTTGATGAGGAAGGTGTATCTGCTCAGGTGTCCGCCCACGATATCATATTTCAGGCGTGAGGTGTCGCGGACAGCGATGCGTATCTCTCCCTCAGCGTCCATGATATCTACGGGGGCGATGGCTGTGAATCCGTGTTCCTCGGCCACACGCAGATGTTCCTCGGTCTTGCTGCGTTTCCCTCCGTATGCTGTGTTACACTCTACGATGGTGCCTTTGACGAGCTTGACGAGGGGTGCTATGAGCTCAGGCTTCAGATAATTGGGATTGCCGGCCTCGCCGGTGCTTATCTTTACTGCTACGTTTCCCTCAGCCTTGCGTCCTACGGCATGGTAGATACGTACCAGGGCCTCTGGCGTTATCTCACGTGTCAGATAGACTTTGGGTTTCTGTGCCATACAGGCCAAGCTCATGATGGCCAGCAGGGAGAGGAGTGATGTTCGTCTCATTGTCGGGTTTGTTTGTTTTTGTTTCAGGTGTGAATTGCGTGGGTGAGGGGAGAGGATGTCAGCCTTCTGTCCCGCCGTTCGCTATGATCCATGCCGCGTGGCGGTCTGTCTTGCCTGTGGCGGTCAGAGGGATGTGGCTGACGTGTATTATCTCTTTTGGCATCTCATACCGTCCGAGACACTCTGAGAGTGTGGCCTTGTCGATGTCGTTGCCGGCAGCGAGCATCACGGCTACCTCTCCAAACTTCTCGTCCTTGCGTCTTGTGATGCAGAACGGGGTGTCTATACGTGTCGAGAGCTTCCGCTCTATATCCTCGATATGGAGCTTTATGCCGCCTGAGCATATTACGTTGTCTTTCCTTCCTATGATTTGGAAGTGCTGCCCGTCGGCGTGTATGACGGCCATGTCGTTGGTCTTCAGCCTGCCGTCATGCACATGGGGGGCGTCGATGACAAGACATCCGTCGCTGTCCAAGGCTACTGTCACGCCGGGCATAGGTGTGTACCACATGCTCGCCCGGGAGCCGCTGACACGCCGCATGGCGATGTGCGACAGTGTCTCTGTCATGCCATAGCTGCTCCATATGGCGTTGGGGAGGCCGCGCAGCGTCTCCTCAAGGCGGCTGTCAATAGTCCCTCCGCCAATTATGATGTTGCGTATGGCCACGAGCCTCGCGGCCTCCTCTGGCTCTCTCAGCGACGACCATACCTGTGAGGGCACCATGGCTGCCACATCTATGTGCTGGCCGGCTGAGGGCATGGAGGCAAGGGGATGGTTGGAGGGCGGTACGCTGAGGAGGCGCAGCTGTCTCTCTATGGCTCTGACGACGACCATCTTCCCCGCTATGTAGTCTAAGGGCATACACAACAGCGTGGTGTCGCCAGGGCGGAGGGAGAGGAAATCGTTCGTGGCGCGGGCTGATGCCATCATGCGCCGCTTCTCCACCCATAGCGGCTTGGGGCGGCCTGTGCTGCCGCTCGTATGGACAAGGAGGCGGGGAGAGGGATCGTCCCATATGGTGTAGAATTCAGACAGTGTCATTCTTCCTGGTTGAGTTTTATGGTGGCAGGTGGAACCTGATGGGGCCAGAGATGGCGTTAGGGAGTTGTCCGGCCGTGCCGCTCACTTGTCGAAAGGTGTCTTGTATCCCGCCGCACGGGCTATCTTCAGTGGTATGTCGGCGTTGTCGTTATGTGATGAGAACAGCTCCTGTCCTACTCCTATGGCATATACAGGCACCAGTCCGGCAGAGTGGCCTCTTGTGTTCCATGTTATCATCGCCTTCTTGTTAATGATGTTTCTGGCGAGGACAGCGAGGGGCTCGTTGGCGGTGTATTCGTTCTTCACCTCCTCTGCTTTGCCCTCGAACGATTCGTGCCATACCCGCCTCAGCTCCGCCTCCTCCTCGGCGGTCATCTCCAGTGCGTCCCAGAATCCGAAGTTCTCTGTCAGCGAGCGTCTTGTCTGCTCCCATGTGACGCGGTTCCTCGTCTCTTTACGCATACTGTGAAGAATGGCGGTATATCCGTCTGTGCTGACCCTCTGGTGGCTCAGCACCTTCAGCTTGACCTCGTATATGTCGTCTGGGGCGAGGACAAGTCCACCTGTCTCATGGTCGGCAGTGAGCACGATGAGTGTCTCGTCGGGATGCTGCTTGTAGAATTCGAGTGCTATCTTCACACAGCGGTCAACAGCCTCCACCTCAGCGAAAGCCGCTGCCCCGTCAAGGGCGTGGCACGCCCAATCGACCTTCCCGCCTATCTCGTTCATGAGGAAGAATCCCCTCGTGTTGTCCTTCATGAGGAAGTCGATTTCCGCGCGCAGTATGTCCTCTATCCTCATCTCGCCCTCTTTGGCGTCTATGGCGTATGGTATGCTGTATGTGCCAGAGGCAGGATTGAGGCGTGTGGTGTCCTGCACGAGGAGTATCTTGTCTGCCTCCGCTGCCATCTTGCGGTACTCGTCGATGCCGAAAGCCACCTTGTAGCCTGCCCGGCGCATGATGTCGTATATGTCAGGCTGGCCGGGATAGTTCTTCTGGTCGGTGTGCTTGTTCACCTCTGAGCCGGCGTAGAAATCGAATCCTGCCTGCGCCATGTCGAGCCCTATGCCATAGTAGTCTTTGCGTGAGGCTCGGTGTCCGACGAATGCTGCCGGCGTGGCGTGGTTGACGGGGCAGCTGCTTGCCACTCCGACCCTCATGCCGGCCGCCTTAGCCCAGTCGGCTATAGATGAGACAGGCGTCTTGAGGTCAGGCGCCATGCCTATCGCGCCGTTCATTGTCTTGACGCCAGTCGCGAGGGCGGTGCCTGAGGCGGCAGAGTCTGTCACGCCGCTGCTTGCCGAGAATGTTGATGATATGCCGACAACGGGGAACAGCGACATGGAGCATGGTATGCGCCCTATGCGCCCCTCAAGCTCTGCACGGTACATCTCTGTCGCCAGCACAGTGTTCACGCCGGTGCCGTCGGTGATGAAATAGAATACGTATTTCGCCTGTTTCCCTGCTGCCATGCAGCACGCCGTGAGGAGCAGGAAGAGTGTTGTAAGGCTTAGTGTCTTTCTCATAAGGTAGGTTCTTTTTATTGTTTGTCAGCTATGGCGGGGATTGTCGCCCCCACCTGGGTAATATCTCTATGGGCAGCAAGTCTGGAGGCCAGGAATATCCACCCTTGATGTCGGGGCTTTTCTTTTTCTCAGCCGTCCACCTCGCATCGCCACATCCTGTCGTGTCTCAGCTCCATGTCCATCTCTATGTTGTCGGTATAGAGCATTCCCGTCCCGAGGCCTTGTGGCATGGTTCTGGTGGCTGTCTCTGGTGTTATGTTATACACTCTTGCCGCCAACAGCGCGACGTTACGGAGGCCGATATTGCTTTCCAGCGCACTTGTCATCCACGAGCCGATGCCCCTTTTCTGTGCTTCGCTCACCCACTCAATGCTTCCTGACATGCCACCGTGCAGAGTAGGCTTGACGACTATGTATTGTGGCTTTATCGTATCGAGGAGTGTCCGTTTCTCTTCGAGTGTGCCGATGCCTATGAGTTCCTCGTCGAGGGCTATTGGCAGCGGTGAGTTGCGGCATAGGTCTGCCATCTCTTTCCATTGGTATTGGGCTATGGGCTGCTCTATTGAGTGTATGTCATATCTTGCCAGTTCCTCGAGTCTTCCCATGGCGTTGTCGGGCGAGAACGCTCCGTTGGCATCTACCCTCAGCTCTATGGTGTCCTTTGAGAAGCGCGATCTTATGGTCCTGATGAGCCGTATCTCGTCTTCCCATTCTATGGCGCCAATCTTCAGCTTTATACATTTGAAGCCGTCGAGAATCTTCCTCTTCACCTGACTGAGCATGTCGTCGTATGAAGCCATCCATACCAGTCCGTTAGTGGGGATGCCCACCTCGCTGCGTGCGAAAGGAGTGTCGTACAGCAGCGGGTTCTGCTGATAATCGTACATGGCAGACTCCAGGGCGAAGAGCAGTGCGGGGTATGGCCTGAGAGTCTCCTGGTAGTCGTCGCTGTTGAGGGCCTCGTTTATGAGGCGTGCCACGTCAGACATGTGTGTGTATGCCTCCCTGTCGGCAGAGAGGTCGGGCAGGGGCGCACACTCACCGAGTCCGATGCGCTTCCCCTCTGTGTCTGTTATGGATATGATGATCATATCGTGGGTGGAGTATTCTCCCCTCGATGTCCTTGCCGGCTTCTTGAAGTGGAGCCTTTTGTGGGTCAGGTTTATTTGCATCTGTAGTATGGGTGGTTCTAAAAATTACCACCGTAGATATATTCTCAGAGTGGGGTATAACGTCTTGCCATCTTTCGTTCTCTTTTTGGCTCTAAGTTCAAGTTCGCTCGGTCGCAATGCCCGCATTGCTTCCTCTCTCACTTGAACTTTAACTTTAACTTTGGTTTTCCTCTGTCACGACTCGGGATAACCTGAGTAAACTCAGTTTCTCCTCTCGCTGCTCCATCGGTTGACCTCAAAAATAGAATCGAAATCTGTCAAGGCTAATTTATAGAACCACCCATATATGATAGCCGCTTGTCGGTTATGCTTTTCTTCTTGTGTTGGCCGGGATAGGGGAAGCCGGAGTCCACCTGCCGTGTTTCTCAAGCCTCTGCCTCTTCCTCCTCCATGGTGTCAGTCGTGCCCCCCGTATATTACGGCACGAGGGGGAATTTCCCCCAGTCGGGCTTGCGTTTCTCGAGGAATGCCTTTCCGCCCTCCTGTGCCTCGTCGAGCATATAGTACAATGCTGTGCAGTCTCCTGCCAGCTGCTGTATGCCCGCCTCGCCGTCGAGCTCGGCGTTGAGGCCCATCTTTATCATTCTCAGCGCCAGCGGCGAGTGTTGCATCATCTCCTCAGCCCATGCCACACACTCATCCTCCAGCATGTCGTATGCCACCACTTTGTTCACCATGCCCATGTCGAGAGCCTGCTGTGCTGTATATTGCCGGCAGAGGAACCATATCTCCCTCGCCTTCTTCTGGCCCACCATGCGTGCGAGGTAGCTTGAGCCGAAGCCGGCGTCAAAAGAGCCCACCTTAGGGCCTGTCTGTCCGAAGCGCGCGTTCTCAGAGGCTATGGTGAGGTCGCAGACAACATGCAGCACATGTCCGCCTCCTATGGCGAATCCGTTCACCATCGCTATGACGGGTTTCGGCAGACGGCGTATCTGCATCTGCACGTCGAGGACAGAGAGGCGTGGAGTCCCCTCCCCGTCGATATATCCGCCACGTCCTTTCACGTTCATGTCTCCGCCAGAGCAGAAAGCCTGTGTCCGCAGCCATTCCTCGTCGCTCTGTCCTTCCTTGCGGGGTGTCTCGGCTCCTGTCAGCAGGACCACCCTTATCTCTTGTGCCTCCCTGACTATCGAGAAGGCTTGTGACAGCTCGGCTGTTGTCAGCGGTGTGAAGGCGTTGCGGTATCTTGGGCGGTTGATGGATATTTTCGCTATACCATTATATTCCTCAAGGATGATTTCCTTGAAGTCGTGCATCTTTTTCCAGTTTCTCATGTCTTATGTATATGGTGGGTTTGTCTGTAAGTGGGTATTGCTCTTGGGCGGACTTCTGTCTGTCTTGTGGAGCCGCTTGGGCTTCCATATTGATGGCCTACCGTCAGGCTGGCTGGCGGTATGGGCAGCTGCCGTCAGGCTCTCCATCCCTGTGTCACCCCATCGCCGCCTTATATGCCGCGGCGTCGGTGTCGGCGTCGGTGATCACCTCGAGCAGCACCGGCCTCTTGTGGCCCTTGGCTGTCAGCCGTCTTATGCCCTCGTCGAGTGTCGCTGTGTCTGTCGCCCGGTAGTATTCGATGCCGTATTGTGAGCACAGCCCCTCGGCCGTGGCGTTATGCTGGGCGGCTATCAGCGGCTTGTGTGCACGGCTCCCGGGCAGTCCTGGCAGCATGGAGAATATCGCCCCGCGGCGGTTGTTTATCAGCATTATGCGCATATTCCCTGCCATCTCCTCTATCCACATGGCGTTGCTGTCATAGAAGAAGCTGAGGTCGCCTATGACACAATACACATTCCGCATAGCCTCGTTGGTAGCTGCGGCTGCCATGCCTGCCGCCACGCTCAGCGAGCCCTCTATGCCGTTCAGTCCGCGGTTGCAGTGTCTGTATGCTTTGCTGTACATCATCCCGGCCCTGACAGAGAGGCTGTTGGCATAGCATACGATGTCGCTCCGGTTGTCAACGCTCTCCTCGAGCCTCCTGACGGCCATCATCTGTGAGTATGGCGGGCAGAAAGCCTCTATGCGCCTTGCCGCCTCGTTGTCTATTGCCTCCCATTTCCTGACATATTCCATATCAGCGTCAAGACGGCCCGCCTCGCTGCCTATCGTCCTCATGAAGTCTCGCGCTGTGGCCCTCACCACCAGTGATGTGTGCTGTGAGACATCGTGCAGCCTGCCGTCCTCGCTGACGGTGATGAATGTTGTCCGTGTGTCGAGCGAGCGCATATACTGCCTGAGACGTTTCGAGACAGTATGCCCCCCGATGTATATCACACAGTCAGGGCGTTTCTCCTTGAGGCTCTCCCCACTGTCAATCCTCAGTATCTCGTCTATATGCCTCACTCTGCCGTACGGCGAGAGCCACTCTGCCACGAACACACATCCCTCTGCCTTGTCCATCAGCCGTCCGGCCTCAGTGTCGTCGGGTGTCTGCCCGGAGACGACCATGAGCCTCCGTTTGCCCCTCAGCGCGCGCCTCAGCGTCTCCCGTCCGCTGTCGCCCGATAAATCGGCGATGCCTATGGGGGTGATGTCAGGCAGCTGTGGAGTGTCGAAACAGAACAGCGGCTCAGAGACAGGGACATTGATATGCACCGAGGGATAAGGCGGGCAGGCGTTGGCTATCATCGCCTCACAGACAAGTCTGCGGCACAGCCAGCGCTCTGTGTCGTCATGAGGCTCAGGCAGGGAGACACTGGGCGAGGCGAACGTTCCTAACGCCCCGTGCTGTGGGAGGGTCTGTCCGTCGAGCTGTCCTATCCATGCCTGTGGCCTGTCGGCAGATATGATGATGATGCCCTCGTGCTGGTATGTCGCCTCGGCCGCTCCCGCCAGGGTGTTGAGCAGGGCCGAGCCGCTTGTGACACAGACGGCCACAGGCTGGTGGAGGCGCAGGCGCAGGCCCAGCGCGAAGAATGCCGCCGAGCGTTCGTCGGTGACAGCATGGGTCGTTATATGGGGCGAGACGCAGAAGTTATGGGCAAGGGGGGCGTTGCGGCTGCCAGGGCATACGACGATATGCCTCACGCCATACGACACGAGGAGCGAGGTGAGTATGTTTATGTTCTCTTTGTCTGTGTACACTTCTTGGGAGATGTTTCTTTGTTTCTTGCAGTTGCAGGCGAGGCGGCCTGTCATCTTCACCATTGCTTCCCTTTAGGTGTCAGCCAGCAGGGGCAAGTCTCGGGTGGATGAGATTTCCACCTTTCGCCAAGCACTGGGCTGAAAACCTGGCCCCCTGCTATTCTGTCACAATAATCCGGTGGCTCGCCATATCGGCGTTTGCCTGTCATGTCCGGCCGTGCGCCTTGTCCACGTTATCTCTCGGCATAGAGGCTTGAGAGGACGGTGTACATCTTCATCTCTGTCTCACGCCATTCGGCTGTGCATGTGCTCTCGGGCATTATGCCCCCTCCGGCATACGCTGTGATGGTCTTCCCGCCCAGCTCGGCACACCGCAGCGAGACATACAGATGTGTCTCGCCGTTCACGCCGACAGGCCCGGCGAATCCGCTGTAGTATTTCCTTTCCTGCCCCTCGTTGGCCAGGATGAAGTCACGTGCCACCTCCTTTGGCAGTCCGCAGACAGCGGGTGTCGGATGCAGGCGCGCCACAAGTCTCCCTATGGCCGCCCCGGTGTCCGTGGCTGTGCCCTCCGGGCTGTCTGTCCCGTGGTGTTCTGCATGGCGGTCAGCTTCTTGCTGGCTGTCGCCTTGCTGGCCGCCTGCTGTGAGCCTGAATCTGAAGTCAGTGCGCAGGTGCATCAGATTGCCAGCCCTCACCGTGTAAGGGCCGTCCTTCACGATCTCTGTCGCCAGCTCGCCAATGGTCTGCTCTATATATTGCTCTACGATGTTCTGCTCAGTCTTGTTCTTCACGCTCCATTCGGCATAGCCCTCCTTGTATGGCATAGTGCCGGCCAGGGCCACGGTATGGAATATCTCGCCGCGTCCTTTCAGGAATATCTCTGGCGACGCGACGATCCATGTCCCTGTCTCGGGCGTGTGGAAGAGCATTATCATCAGCCGTGGGAAAATGCGGCACGCGCGGGCGAAGAGAGCCTCATGGCGCTCCCTTGTCATCGTGCCACGCACGTCAAGCGTCTTGTGGCGGGCCAGGACAATCTTCCTGAACGTGCCCCCGCAGACAGCCTCATGGTACCGCCCGAAAGCAGTGCGGTAAGCCTCGTCAGGGCCGTTTGATATCATCTCGGCATATTCCGCGTCGTCCTCATAGTCCTGGGTGACGATGTCTCTTGTCGTAACCATGTCAGGCCGTATGACAAGTATGGGGCATCCGCTGCCTCTGTCACGGGCTGTGGCTGTGTCGAAGGGCGATATGCAGAATCCCCGCTCCCGGCCCACATCCTCAAGCGAGGACAGCCTTACCGGCTCGCGCTCTGACTCGATGATGGTATAACGGTCGGCATACGGCAGCCTGTAGTAAGCGTATGTTCTCATTCTTCCTGTCCCTCTCTCGCTATTATGAAGTTTGTGACATTGACGGTGCTTATGGCGTGTCCCGCCCCGTCGCTGACATCGACGCGCCAGAGATGGGTCTGCCTGCCACGGTGTACGATTCTTGCGAGGGCAGTCACCGTGTCGCCCCTCTTGGCCGGCTTGAGGTGGGAGGCGCTGATGTTCATGCCCACACACATGTTGCCGGGCGCGAGATGCAGGCTGCCAAGGCCCGCGAGCGTCTCGGCGAGAGCCACTGTCGCCCCTCCGTTCAGATAGCCGTAAGGCTGTACATTGCGGCTATCGACAGGCATTCTTGCCATGACAGTGTCCGCCTCAGTCGTAGAGACGAACTCCATGCCCAAGGTCTTCTCCAGACCTTCCAGGCCGATGTATTTAGCTACTGTATCGTCAATGTTCATATCAAGATGCAAATATACTACTTTTTTCTCTCATAATGTTTATTTTCTGCATGAATATTTATATTTATTTGCAATTCCTGCATACGGGCTGTCATCCTCCCGCTGTATGCTACACGCCATGCCTCCAGACACGGCGGGCAGGGACGTCGTCCATGCCTGAAGGCTCATGAGGCGCCTCCGCCTCAGACACACAGATGCCATCCGTGGTGTCAGGGGCAGGCATGGCTTTTTCCGCCGGATGGGTGTCAGGGGCAGGTGAAGAGACGGTCATCAGGCAACACATACCTCTTGCAGACTGTAAGCAGAGCCTTTCACCACGTCATAGATACTGGATTGCAGGCTCGTTCAGTATCTTTTGGTGCCTCATTCAGTACCTCTCCCGGTATTGTCGCCAGCACAAGAAAACTGTAAGTGAAATGCCTCCCCCAGCTTACAGAATGAAAGCTGAGGGAGGTATGGGTGGAGTGACCGGCCTCGGGTATATCAAAAAAGCCCCCATCCCCGTAATGAGGATGAGGGCTGTCACGGCGTGTCCGCCCCGACGCTTATGGCCACCGGTAGCCGTCGCCGTTGAATATAATGGGGCGCGGGCCGACAGAATTACTTCAGTTTTGACACGTAAGCGTCGATGACGGCTACGGCCACGATGTTCACGATGTCCCTGACGCTCGAGTCGAAGTCGGTGAAGTGGATAGGCTTGTTGAGCCCCATCTGTATCGGGCCTATCACCTCTGTCTCAGGAGAGAATCCCTTTATGAGCTTGTAGGCCGAGTTGGCGGCAGACAGATTGGTGAAGATCATGGAGTTGACCTGCTCGCCGTGCAGACGTGTGAAGGGGTATTTCTCGTCGCGGCGCTCATGGTCGAGAGCCTGGTCGATGGTCATCTCGCCGTCAATCTTCAGCTCCGGACACTCTGCCTGCATCTCTGCCACGACATCACGCATGAGTTTTGGCGAGCCTGTCTTATCAACACCGAAGTTGGAGAACGATATCATCGCTATCTTCGGCTCGTCGTTGAAGAATCGTATGCTGTGGGCCGTAAGGCGTGCTATGTCCTTCAGCGTCTCCTTGTCAGGGTCTTGGTTGATGAGAGTGTCGGCGATGTAGTATGTGCCGCGCTTGGAGTTGACGATGTGGATCGTGCCGAAGTGGTTGTACTCCGGCTGTATGCCGATGACCTCCTTGGCCACCTTTATCGTGTTGGAGAATTTCGTATATACACCCGTGATGAAAGCGTCAGCGTCGCCAGTCTCCACCATCATCATGCCGAAGTAGTTGCGCTCGAACATCTTGTCATTGGCCTCCTCGTATGTATATCCGTCGCGCTGGCACTTCTCTGCCAGGATGCGGGCATAGCGCTCGCGGCGTCCCATCTCGCGGTCGTGGCGCAGATTGACAATCTCCACGCCCGTAAGGTCAAGCTTCAGCTCTGCGGCGCGCTTGGCGATCATCTCGTCATTGCCGAGGAGGATGGGCTGGCACAGCCCCTCCTGCTTGGCCTGGACAGCGGCCTTTATCATTGTCGGGTGGAGCCCCTCGGCGAAAACGACACGCTGCGGGTGCTTGCGCGCTGTCTCGTAGAGCGACTGTGTGACAGATGTCTCCTGCCCCATGCGGCGGCGGAGGGTGTTCTTGTACGCGTCCCAGTCAGTTATCTGCTTGCGTGCCACGCCCGATTCGATGGCTGCCTTGGCGACAGCGGCAGAGACTTCGGTTATAAGGCGTGGGTCAACAGGCTTCGGGATGAAGTATGACGGGCCGAAGGTGAGGTTGTTCACCTTATATATATTGTTCACGACATCTGGCACAGGCTGTTTAGCAAGGCTGGCGATGGCATGGACAGCGGCAAGCTTCATCTCCTCGTTGATGGCCTTGGCGTTGACATCAAGGGCGCCACGGAAGATGTAGGGGAATCCGATGACATTGTTTATCTGGTTAGGATAGTCAGAGCGGCCTGTTGACATGAGGACATCGGGACGGCTTGCCATGGCCTCCTCGTAGGTGATCTCCGGGGCGGGATTGGCAAGCGCGAAGACGATAGGCTGGGCAGCCATGGAGCGTATCATGTCCTGGCTGACAACATTGCCCTTGGAGAGTCCGAGGAAGACATCCGCCCCTCTCATGGCCTCCTCAAGGGTGTGGACATCGCGACGGTCGGTGGCGAAGAGAGCCTTCTCCGGCGTGAGGTTGTCACGGTCAGACGTTATGACACCCTTTGAGTCAAGCATGATGATGTTCTCCTTGCGTGCGCCGAGGGCTACATAAAGCTTTGTGCACGATATGGCGGCGGCACCGGCGCCGTTGACCACAATCCTCACGTCCTCAATCTTCTTGCCGTTCACCTCGAGAGCGTTGATGAGTCCGGCAGACGATATTATGGCCGTGCCGTGCTGGTCATCGTGCATGACGGGGATGTCGAGTGTGCGCTTCAGGCGCTCCTCTATGTAGAAACATTGTGGGGCCTTGATGTCCTCAAGGTTTATTCCGCCGAATGTGGGCGCGATTTTCTCCACCGCCTCGCAGAATTTCTCCGGGTCTTTCTCTGCCACCTCTATGTCGAAGACATCTATGCCTCCGTAAATCTTGAACAGGAGACCCTTGCCCTCCATGACAGGTTTGCCGGACATAGCTCCTATATCGCCAAGACCGAGCACGGCGGTTCCGTTAGATATCACGGCGACAAGGTTGCCCTTGTCCGTGTAACGGTAGGCGGCGTCGGGGTTATCCTGAATCTCCAGACATGGGAATGCGACTCCGGGCGAGTAAGCAAGCGATAGGTCTGTCTGTGTGCGGTAGGCTTTCGTGGGCACTACCTCAATCTTGCCGGGGCGTCCACTCTCATGATACTCCAGAGCGGCTTCTTTTGAAATCTTTACCATTGTTTTCTTCTTTAATTGTGTTGTTTCTTTCTTTGATTGTGTCGTTTACGTCGTTATGTTGTGGCCTTTGTATCTGTTCTTTGAAGTGTGTGTGAGCTGGAATCGGAAAGCTTCCTGAAAACAGTACGGGCACATGGGCCTTTTGCATTGCCCATTTATAGAGAATGACGGTGGGCATTACCTCCCCCACCTGCTGTATAACACTATGCCAATCAGTATGGCGCGGGCATATATACCGCCAGACTGTACTCAGTGTGTGGCACACTCTGCCCGCTATTTATCCATGTGCAAAATAACTAAAAAAAAACATAACGACCAAACATAAAACATTTTTTTATCTTAAATACTAAAAAAAGCGTCCAAGTATTTTGGCTTTCTAAAGAAAATTGTATAATTTTGCGGAACAAATACAGACATTTTGTGAGCTTCAACGTCCGTTCCTCTTGACACAGGCATGTCGTCTCCCGCCCGCGTTCATCATGCAGGCATGGAGGATGCAGGTAGCGGCGAGACTATGATATTCCATCTTCCTGAGGTGGCGTGTCAGGGCTTATGGCCCATAAGGTCCTGTGGGGGATGGAGCACTGTATATGGCTTGGTCCGGCAAGCGAAAAGACAAGCCACAATGAATGAAAGGAAACCCGACTAACACAAAAAATAAAAATTACAAGGAAATGGTAAACTACAAAGATCTCGGTCTTGTGAACACACGTGAGATGTTCAAGAAGGCAGTTAATGGCGGATATGCTATCCCGGCATTCAACTTTAACACAATGGAGCAGATGCAGGCCATCGTACAGGCTGCTGTTGAGACAAAGTCACCTGTCATCATGCAGGTTTCAAAGGGCGCACGCAAGTATGCCAACCCGACAATCCTCCGCTATATGGCTGAGGGCGCTGTGGCATACGCTAAGGAGCTCGGCTGTGAGAATCCGCAGATTGTGCTCCACCTTGACCACGGTGACAGCTTCGAGACATGTAAGTCTTGTATCGAGACAGGCTTCTCTTCTGTCATGATCGACGGCTCATCACTCCCTTATGAGGAGAATATCGCCCTCACAAAGAAAGTCGTGGAGTTCGCCCACCAGTATGATGTCACAGTTGAGGCAGAGCTGGGCGTCCTCGCCGGCGTAGAGGATGAGGTCAGCGCCGCTGAGTCACACTATACAAAGCCAGAGGAAGTCATCGACTTCGCCACACGTACAGGCTGCGACTCTCTCGCTATCTCTATCGGCACATCACACGGCGCATACAAGTTCACACCAGAGCAGTGCACACGCGACCCGAAGACAGGCAAGCTCGTTCCTCCTCCACTCGCTTTCGATATCCTTCATGAGATAGAGCAGAAGCTCCCTGGATTCCCTATCGTCCTCCACGGCTCTTCTTCTGTGCCACAGGACGAGGTTGACACGATCAACGCATTCGGCGGAAAGCTTCCTGACGCAGTAGGCATACCTGAGGAGCAGCTCCGTGAGGCTTCTAAGTCTGCTGTCTGCAAGATCAACATCGACTCTGACTCACGTCTCGCCATGACCGCCGCCATACGCAAGCACCTCGCTGAGAACCCAAGCCACTTCGACCCACGCCAGTATCTCACACCTGCACGTGACGCCATGAAGAAGATGTACATCCACAAGATTGTGAATGTACTCGGTTCTAACGACAAACTCTAATCGTAGAGATTTATGGTGAGACACCTCATACTTATGGCAGCCTTCTTTATGTCGGCTGCCATTTCCTTTTCTCAGACAAAGGAGCAGAAGCCAGACACAAAGGCTTTCCTGAACCGTTACCAGAACCTCGTCATGCGCATGGAGAAGGCATCGGCCAACGGCACCGTGACAAAGGACAGCATATACGCATGGAAAGACGAGCGGACAGCCATCAAGAGACTGTACAGCGATACATACAAGCGCATCTTCACCGACGACGAGGTGGAGAAGTACTTCGCTATCTCTACTGACTACAAGACAACACGCGCCTCGATCAATCTCGACAAGGTGGGAGACAATGTCAGCACGACGATGAAGCGTACTGGGAAGAAAATATCCGGATGGTTCGGGGGTAGCAAGAAATGAGACATCTTGGGAGGGAGCGTAGCTGGTGATGGCATCAACAGGAGATGTTACCCCACTCGCTTCTTTCTTCAGGCTGATATGAAGCAAACCCTTTTCTTGCCATAACGAGAAAGGGCGGGATGAAATACAACGCCACTCCGGCGTATGCGGCAGAAGGGCCGACATGCGCCGGAGTGGCGTTGTTGTGTGTGGGGTGCGCGGGGGGCATGGATATTCCTATCGTCCCGCTTGTTGCCGGTGTCAGGGATGATGCGTCTCCCGCGCATACCTCCAGAGATGGACGAGCATGACTGGGGGAGGGCTATATCTCAGACAATGGTATGCGCCTGAATCTCTTGTCCCTCTTCATCTCCTTAGGCGTCATCCCCGTTATCTGTTTGAACTGTGCAGAGAAATGGGCGGGCGAGCTGTATCCCAACATATAGGCTATCTCGCCCGACGACAGACGGCCGTAGCATAACAGCTCTTTGGCATACTCTACACGGTGGATAATGGCATAACGCTCTAATGTGACACCCTTAACCTCGCTGAACAGCTTGCTGAGCGAGCTGTAATCCTTGTTGAGCGCAGAGCATAGGTAGTCAGACATCTTCGGGCGTATGCCCCTCATCCTTACCCATTCTATCACAGACACCCTCAGCCGCTCGACAAGTTGTGAGCGAGGATCGTCGAGCAGCTCAAACCCCATCTGTGAGAGAGCCTCTGAGAGACATTCCGTCTGCCGCTCTGTAAGCCCGCCCTCTATCTCGGCCTCGCCAAGACTTACCGCTGAGGGTGTCAGCCCTGCCGACACGAGTATTGTCCTCACTGCCATGATGCAGCGGGGACATACCATATTCTTGATATAAAGCTTCATTCTCGTTTTGTATGAGCCGTTCTGCCGGTGAGGATGTCGTGGAGCGGCTGTAAGGGGGGCTGGCTTCCCTGCTCTGCCCCCTCTTTATTGTCATGTCTCTGCACGGGGTATTGCCGGCGATAGCATGTCGGCTTGCAGAGTGTCATTTTGTCTTCTTTATCTCATAGCCTATCTTCCTGAATGCGGCCACGAAGTCGCCGTACGTGGCTTTGCGTCCGTCATAGACGATGGTGACAGTCTGCTGTGGCACAGATGTCTCTATCTTCTTCGTTCCCTTTACAAAGCGTATATTGCTCTTTATCTTGTTCTCACATCCCTCACAGTGCATCATGGGGGTTGGGGTCACAGTCAGTGTGTCTGACTTTGTCTGTCCGAAGGCATTGGCCGATAACATCATGACGAATGCCGCTGTTAATGTCTTTCTCATATCTTCTCAAATTTTATACGTATTCCGATATATGCCATCGCACCGGTCACAGGTCCCCATATCTGTGTGGCGTCGAACGCTGCCGACCATGGGTCGTGGGCGTGTTGTATGGGGTTGGTTATCTTGTAGTTGGTGAGGTTCTCACCGCCGAGATACAGGCTGAAATGCCTGAACTCGCGTGTGATTTGAGCCTGAAGCTGTAAGTGGGCGGGATACTCAGAGTGGTCGTACAGTTCGCCGCTTCCGTTCAGATGGCCTGTCACATCAATCTGCCATAGTTCTAAAGGTGTCTTGTACGAGAGTGTCAGCAGCCCCTTGTAACGCGGGGTGAGGGGCTTCTGGCGCAAGATGCCGTCGTAGGTGCATCTGACATCATTGAGGCGGAAGGCGCCTGTCGCCGTGAATCCTTTGAAGAAAGGGTATGTGGCGTCAACCTGAAGGGTGTGGCTGTAGCTCCTGCCGTCAAGATTCTCAAACGTCAGGGTGTGCATCCCATGTGCTCCGTCTATATTGGACACCATCTGGCTGGTAAAGTCGGTATAGTAATACTCGGCGTTAATGTCAAGAGGCTTTCCTGACAGGACGAGGCTGAGACCTGCCGACAGCCCCATGTTCCACGCCTCCTCCTGCCTCAGGGAGGGAGAGACGGTGACAGTGCGGCCGCTGGCTAATAGTGTCGTGTTTTCTGCCAGGGCGTGTGGAGTGCGGCGGCCCTTGCCGGCTGAGGCGCGGAGGGTCAGTATGTCCCATGGCGAGTATTTCACGTGAAGACGTGGAGTGATGAACGCTCCATAGACGTTTGAGTGGTCCCAGCGCACACCGGGCATCACCGTCAGCCTGTCGTCCAGCGTGTATGTGTATTGGGCGTAAACTCCCGTTGTCGTCTCTCTGCTCACAGGCGTAAGAGGCAGTGCCGGCGTGCCTCTCTCTTCATAACGGTCGTGGTTGACAGACGCTCCAAGGCTGAGGTTATGGCTGTCGTTGAGGTCTGTCTCGAACATCAGCTGCGCGTAGGCATTCTTCTGTGTGACATCATACCGGGTCTCGCCGAAGGTGTTCGCCGCCTCATGCCATGAGCCGCTCGCCATAAGCGCGACGGATGTGTTGTGCTCTGTGTCGAGTGTGATGCCATTCTTCCATTGTGCCTCATATCGGCTTGTCTCTACCGATGTGGTGTATAGGGGAGCTGAGGTGTCTGTGCTGTGTCTTGGGCTCTGGCCTCCCCGCCGCTCGTCTCTTAAGGCTCTCATCGACAGCTGGCTTATCCATAAGGGCGAGACGTAAGCCCAGCGGTGCATGATGTTATATTGTCTCAGCTTGGGCATGTCAATGAAGCTGTCGCCGTTGCCGTCGTGCTCTGTCTGCCTGTTCTCGAGATGTAGGAGTAGGCTTGTCGATAGGCACTCGTTGAGATGCACGCTGCCGTCCATGTTCACTTCCTGGCGCATGTCGCTGTCGAGATACGCGTTGGCTCTGACGCCGTCAGTAGCCTGCGGCTTCATGAACTCGATGTTTATCTGTCCCGTTACGCTCTCATATCCGTTCTTCACGCTCGCCGCACCCTTGCTCACCTGTATTGACTGCATCCACGGGCCTGGCACATAGCCGAGAGAGTAGGGCAGGGCGGCTCCACGCAGGTTAGGCATGTTCTCTGTCATCATCTGCACGTATGTGCCGGAGAGCCCCAGCAGTTTTATCTGGCGCGCGCCGGTGGTGGCGTCGCTATAGCTGACATCGACAGAGGGGTTGGCGGTGAACGACTCGCCGAGATTGCAGCACGCGGCACGTATCAGCTGGCTCTGGCCTATTATATCGACACTCTCCACCCTGGAGCGGGAGCGCGTGCCTCCAGCCGCCTTTACGATGACGTCGCTGATGGTCTGTCCCTCAATGATGCTGTCAGCACGCTCTGTATTCTGGGCTTGCAGACTGAGGGGAGACAGCAGGGCCGTCACTATAAGCATGACTGCGTATAATGAGGATGCTGATGGGGGCACGCCTGTTGTGCTGTGATATGATATGGTCTGCTTCATTCTGTGGCAACCTTTTTTTATTGTCAGATGCAAAGATACGGCTTTTCCTCGTGACGTTTATTATATAATTATGGATTGTTCTTATATACCGTCACATTTTGCCTTCTCTTCCCGTAGCATGACTAATGCCGGCTCTCATCACTATACTGACGGTGAAAGCTCTCGTCAAGCAGCTTCTCCATCCATATCATGTCATACCATTCGCCGAACTTGTAGCCACAGCGGTGGAAATGAGCCACGCGCCGATACCCCATCTTCTCGTGGAATATTGCGCTCTGATGGGACAGATGCCCGTTAGGTGTCTCCACCCATGCTATGCACGCATTGATGTTGATGAAGCCGCGCTCGCCCAGCTCCTCCTCAAGCCTCCTGAGCAGTCTCCTGCCTATGCCTTGTCCCTGGGCCTCCTGTGCGACATAGATGCTTGTCTCGACACAATGGCGGTAAGCCTCACGCTCTTTGAACATTCCGGCATAGGCGTATCCTAAGATCCGGCCATGACGCTCTGCCACGAGATAGGGATACTGCTTGAGCGTGTGTGTGATGCGCTCACGGAACTCGTCGATGGTGGGCACATCGTACTCGAATGTTATGGCCGTGCGCTCTACGTATGGAGCGTATATCGACAGCAGGGAGGCCGCGTCGGCTTCCGTTGCAGGGCGTATGTTAAGTGGTTCTTTCATATTCTTCCGTGGTCTCGCTGCTCTTTTCAGGTCTCACACTGAGGCTCTTGATGACGCGGCATGGATTGCCGGCCGCCATGCAGTCAGACGGGATGTCGTGTGTCACCACGCTTCCCGCTCCGATGATGGTACGGTCGCCTATCGTCACGCCGGGACACACCGTGACATTGCCGCCGAGCCAGCAGTCCGCGCCTATGCTGATGGGCAGAGCCGTCTCCAGTGTCTTGCGGCGCAGCATATAGTCGGTAGGGTGTTGTGGGGTGTATAGCGAGCAGTTGGGGCCTATCAGGGTGTGGCTGCCTATGGTGATGTCGCCGGCATCGAGAAACATGGCGTTATAGTTGACAAAGACATTCTCGCCGAGATGCAGCCCGTTGCCGTGGTCGCAATGGAACGGTGGCAGTATAGTCACAGAGTGTGGCACAGAGGGTATCATCGCCTCCAGGGCATCGCGGTAGTCATCATGGTCTATGCCCGATTTGTTAAACCTCTCGCATGCCAGCCTCGAGCGCGTCAGGCTTCTGTCGATGACAGGGTCTGTCCAGTCGTACATCCTGCCTGAGCGCATCTTCTCCCATTCTGTCATGTCCTCCCCGTCGCCGGCCGGCTCCTCCTCCTGGATGCTCTCCAGAAGTATGCGTGCTTGTCTGTGTCCAAGCTCTGCTGCCTGTGCGAGCAGCTCCTTGGCCCTCCTGACATCCCTCTCGACACAGTCGCCATTCAGCATCCTGCGGCCTACAGAGAACAGCGTCTCGGCATCAAACCCTTGGGCGTTTCCTGTACAGTTATATTCCATATCCTATAAAAGCAAAGTGTTTCCTATTTTTCTTTTTGCCTCTGCAAAGGTAAAGTATTTTTCTGAGAAAACACGCTTGGTGTTGTCGATAATGTCATAATCAAAATAAAAATCGCTCATGTAGGTCTGTTGACAGACCGACCGTGTTATTGCATTGGCATGGATAAACTGTTGTGTGCTGGTCTTGATATCTGCTGGACGTCAATGGCTTGTGTCTCGGATGATAGCGAGAAGTAGTAAGATGGGGAGTGGTTAATATGTAAGAATCATATTTTTTAGGTATTGTGCGAATGATGGAATACCTGTAACTTTGCACTCGGAAATCAGAGACGGGCGCCGCTT
>JBJEAW010000057.1:49803-55409 GCA_051869435.1 Prevotella sp.
GCGTTCTTCGCCCGCTTATAAGCGACACGCCCTATTTCCTTCGTGCGAGTCCCAAGGACAAGCTTTCCCATACGGGAGGTGGAACGAAATATTCCCCTCTTGATGATGATTATCATCATCATTCTCCCCCGTCTCTCCCGTATGTGATTCTCGCGCATAAGCCGGCACACAGAAGCAGGCGTAGCCAACGTGTAGTGCATAGTCACGTAAGTCCAGTTGTAATACCACCACCCCCTTTTTTCAACAACTGAAAAAGTGTCTGTAGTGCCAGCCCCATCCCCCTAAACAAACATTTCATTCTTGTCATCATGCCAAGCCATGCTTTGCCTTAGGCATCCGCCCATTACTTACCGTTGGTCAGAGGGCAATTCTGGTCTGCGCTCCTGCTGTATGGACGCTGGTAAATAAGGGCATAATGACACGACAACTGAAGAATATGACAAACAACAGATATGTATTAATGACAACAACAATCCTCGCCGCATTGTCCTGCCTGCCCGCCATGGCACAGCGCGATACTGTCAGGGCGAGGAGACACCATCACGACAAGTATATATATAAGGAGATGAATCTTGACGATGTGGTGGTGACAGCCGGTGGCGTGGGCCGGGTGAAGAAGTCGGCCTTCAACACTATCGCTATCGACACACGTGAGATGCAGAACACCACGAAGACCCTCAGCGACGCTCTCTCACAGGCTCCGGGCATGAAAGTCAGGGAGACAGGCGGTGTGGGCTCAGACATGTCGCTCATGATGGACGGATTCAGCGGCAAGAGGGTTAAGGTGTTCATTGACGGCGTGCCGCAAGAAGGCGTGGGGTCATCGTTCGGGCTTAACAATATTCCCGCGGGCTATGCCAGCCGGATAGAGGTCTATAAGGGTGTCGTGCCGGTAGGATTCGGCACAGACGCCATAGGCGGTGTCGTGAACGTTGTGACCAAGCGGAGGTACAGCGGATGGCATCTTGACGCGTCATACGCTTATGGGTCGTTCAATACGCACAGGTCGAACGTCAGCTTCGGACATACAGCGAAGAACGGTTTCACGTATGAGATAACAGCCTTCCAGAACTACTCGGACAACTCATACCGCGTCTTGTCGCCCGTAGAGGATTTCGAGACGGGAAGGATAGACCGTGACAAGAAGGAGAGCGTGAGGCGGTTTAACGACACATACCATAACGAGGCCGTGGTGGCAAAGGTGGGATTTGTCGGTAAGAGCTGGGCTGACAGGCTCCTGCTCGGGCTTACGATGTCACAGATGTACAAGGAGATACAGACCGGTGTGCGACAGGAGATAGTCTATGGACAGAAACATCGTCGCAGCCATGCCGTACAGCCTACGCTCGAATATGTGAAGCGCAATCTCCTTGCCAAGGGTCTCGACCTGACCCTCACCGGAAGCTACGACCGCGACATCACGACGAACATCGATACCGCATCATGCAAGTATAACTGGCGTGGAGAGACAGCCCCTCTCAACTCTCCTGGCGAACAGGCGTATCTCCATTCACGTGCCACGAACCATAACTGGAACGCCACAGCCACCATAACGTACAGCCTCGGCAAGGCACATCAATTCACACTCAGCGATGTCCTTACTGACTTCAGGCGCTCTAACGCCTCGCTGCTCACGGCAGAGACACTGACCGACGCCATCGACAAGCGCACACGGAAGAACATCACGGGGCTGCAGTACAGGCTGACGGCGTCAGAACGGTGGAACATGTCGGTGTTCGGCAAATACTATAACCTTTATGTGGCGGGCCCTATGGCCACCACAGAGGCTCAGGACGCATACGCCAGGACAAGCCACACGCTCGACTTCACGGGATATGGTGTGGCGGCGACATGGTTCGTGGCCAGGGGCCTGCAGGCCAAGGTGTCGTACGAGAAAGCCTGCCGCCTGCCTACCATTGAGGAGATGTTCGGCGATGAGGACCTTGAGACAGGCGATATAGGCATAAAGCCCGAACGGAGTGATAATGTCAACATCAACCTCAGCTATACCGGGGCGTTCGGGAGACAGACAGTGTATCTTGAGGGAGGCGTCGTGTATAGGGATACGAAGGATTACATACAGCGCAATATCACAAGCCTTAGCGGGGGGAAATATGCCGCCGCATACATAAACTATGGCAACGTCCTGACCAAAGGCTATAACCTCGCTCTCAGATACTCGTACGGCAGATGGCTCAGCATAGGAGGCAACTTCACGAAGATGAACGTGTGTGACAATATGAAGACATCCATGGGCTCCACTGCCGCGAATATCAACTACAAGGAGAGGATGCCAAATATGCCATACCTTTTCGCCGATTCAGACATAAGCCTCGCCTGGCGCGACTGCGGCCGCAAGGGCAACACCCTGTCGCTGGCTTATGCCAACCAATATACCCACAGCTTCACATACTACTCGTCGCACATCGGGGCAAACAAGGACGACTATCTTGTCCCTGACCAGTTCTCACACAACGTGACACTGACATACAGCATCAGGAACGGAAGGTATAGCATATCGGCCGAGTGCCGCAATCTTACCGACGAGAAGCTCTATGACAACTTCTCACTCCAGAAGGCTGGCAGGGCGTTCTATGGAAAGGTAAGGATACACCTGTAAAATGGAAACAGGACGCAAGACGAAAATATTTCTGTCAGGCGAATTTATATGTAGGTTCTGTTAATTCGCTTTGTTGCAGGCGGTTAGCTATACTTTTCTGAAAGGTACTGAATGGGCGGCTTAAAGATACTGAATGAGCGGCCCATATGTACTCGATGAGTGCCTCATTGGCACTGAATGGGAAAACCACAGGAAAATAACCATATATAGAAATCACTATAACACATACACCAACTATGAATAATATTATGAGAATGACGGCTGCCGCCATGTTTGCGGTATGCCTCACAGCATGTTCTGACAATGAAGACATCACACAGGACGACGCCCCCGTAGTGCCCACAGCGACAGAGGCTTTCGTCCTCGCCACGTCTCTCCCCGACGGCGAGCAGACAGCCAATGTCCTCCTCACATCGCCCAGCCTCACCGCAGGCTCTGTGTCGGCCGTAAACAACGGCCTCGTGAATGATGGCGCCACAGAGTGGGTGTTCTATGGAGACAAGTATCTCTATGCCCTTACATACAACCAGGGCAATGCCGGCACAACACGCTCATACATCATGACAGACGACGGGCAGCTGAAGGCACGTGCGGCAGAGTATAAGGTGACACGCTTCTCCTCTTTCGGGAAATATGGCAGATACATCCTCTCTGCCTCAACCGGCGACGGACTTGCCGGGTATGCTGACGCTAACGGCAATCTCCCGAAGATGATCCTGATGACATACCTCGACGTGGAGAACGAGACGGCAACACAAAGCGACTCGAAAAACACCGCCAACTATATGGCCGAGAACTTCCTCGGCAACGGCGAGTATGCCACCCTCTCCGGATTCCTCGAGAGTGGAGGAAAGATGTACAGTGCAGCCATCGGAATGGGGCTCAGCCCATACGGCTCGGCTGTTGACGGAGGGAAGAATATACGCCCGGGATATGCTGACCTCGTGAAGCAGGAGAGCGGCGGGACAGGAAGCGGAGCATACGTGAAAGGCGAGCTGCAGGGCACACAGTATCCTGACGAGTGCTGGGTGGCTGTCTTCGACAACGAGAAGCTCGACGGGCGCCGCCTGATAAAGACTGACAAGATAAGCTATGCCTGCGGAAGATACCGCTCACAGTATTACCAGTCAGTATGGACAGCCGACAATGGCGACATCTATGTCTTCTCGCCAAGCTATGCCAAGACGATGACCGACCCGCGCCAGCAGACAAAACTCGATGCCGGAGTGGTGCGCATAAAGGCTGGAGCGGCAGATTTCGACCCTGACTATTATTATAGCATAGAGGCACAGAGCGGGGGACGCTCATTCCTGCGCTGCTGGCATGCTGGTGGCAACTATTTCCTCCTGCGCATGTTCGACCGCCCGTTCTCTGTCTCAGGCTATGTAGCCACAGAGCTGGCTATATTCAATGGCGACACCGGGAAGCTGACGTTCGTGACAGGACTGCCCGCGACAGAGACAATAACTGATTTCGGAAAGATGCCATACGTCGAGGACGGCTATATCTACATGCCTGTCATGACATCAGGAGCATATCCCGCCATATACCGCATAGACCCCGCCACCGCGACAGCAGTGAAGGGACTGGACGTAGAGGTGAGCACCGTCACGGCAGTGGGAAAAATGACCAAGTGATAGCATGGATATAAAAGACAAATATAAATGGAAATGAAACGTATATTCAGAAAAATACATCTCTGGCTCTCTGTGCCGGCCGGCATCATCATCACGCTGGTATGCTTCTCCGGCTCTATGCTCGTCTTCGAGAAGGAGATTACAGAGTGGCTCAGGCCAGAACTATATTTCGTCAAAGAGGCCAAGGGACAGCCGATGCCTCTCGAACAGCTCATGGAGAAAGTGGAGGAGACCCTACCGGATTCTGTCAGCATCACTGGCGTGACAGTCTCTTCTGACTCTCTGCGGACATACCAGGTAAGCCTCTCTAAGCCACGCCGTGCGTCGATATACGTCGATCAATATACAGGCGAGGTCACAGGGCGTTCAGAGCGTCTGCCATTCTTCGACACCATGTTCCGTCTTCACCGTTGGCTCCTCGGCTCGTCGTCGGGTGGCGATGGCGTGGCATGGGGCAAGCTTCTGACAGGTGTGGCCACCCTGGCTCTCGTCTTTATCCTCATTACCGGACTGCTGATGTGGCTCACTAACCGTAATAAGCCCCTCACAGCCAGCCTTGCTATACATGTGACGAAAGGGTGGGGACGTTTCTGGCACGACCTCCATGTCGCCGGCGGCATCTACGCCACCATCTTCATCCTCGCCATGGCCCTGACAGGCTTGACATGGTCATTCTCGTGGTACCGCACAGGCTTCTATGCCTGCTTCGGAGTGTCATCGTCAGCAGAGACATCCCATGGCGGCGCGTCACGGGCCGAGGGCGGCGCGCGTGGCGGCGGACAGCTGGCTGGCGAGGGGAGACATGGCGGATATCATGATGGGAATGGCAGCCGTGGAGGCCACGGAACGCGTGGCGACGGAGATTATAGAAACCGTGGTGATGTCAAGCGCGGAACACATGGCGACGGCAGAGGCCATGGCGAGCGCGATGCCAGCCAATATGGATATCATGGTGGAGGATACGGCTATCATGGAGGAGAATACGCCCATCACCACCGTTCCCCCTATCGCCATTGGGACGATGTCATGAACGAGGTGGCAGCCAAGAATCCCGGCTACCGTCAGATAACCATGAAGCCGGAGGTGGCAGAGGTGGTGCCAGAGGGACGTAACAGCCTGAGGGCGACAGACAAATATACATATGACAGGAGAAGCGGCGAGATAACAAGCGTCAAGCCATACTCGGCTGAGGGAAAAGACACCAAGGTGAGGAGCGCAGTCTATATGGTGCACACAGGAAGCTGGGGCGGCATGATAACGCGTATTCTCGCTTTCGCCGCCGCCCTGATAGGCACCACACTGCCTCTTACAGGCTATTGGCTGTGGATACGCCGCCTGATGCGCAAGCG
>JBJEAW010000057.1:55509-71845 GCA_051869435.1 Prevotella sp.
TATATGGGACGTAAATAGCTTGCTCCATATAAACTTTCAAAAAATATATGCTGTTATGTGGTTACTTTTGGCATAGCCCTTTCATAAAAGTATAGAAAGTAAAACCAATACCAGGTGAGACCGACACATAGAAAAAGTATATGACGAAGAAAATGTTGTGATTTGCGCCCATTACGTTTGGAGTGTGTTCTTATGGTGATGGCTCATCATCAAAAAGCAACTCGTAAGAGAAACATGCTGGCAAACATATGTATGGGTATTGACATGAATATTAGCGTGACAATTAATCATACTATACTTGTTTATAAACAATTAAAACACAAAGACATGAAGAAAACAATCTTATCAGTCATCGTTGCCGTTATGGCTTTATCATCATGCACAACAGTGACGAAAACAGCCACGTCATTGGATGTGGAGAACTCAATGAAGACAGCCACAACTGCAGATTTGGTGGTGTCACAGAAGAAAATCAGTTACACTCACCGTACAACAAAGAAGGAAAGAAAGGCTGGCAACAAGAACATCCTCAACACTGCTGTCCAGGCAGCTCTCGAGGCAAATGGCGGTGGCGATGTACTTGTAGCGCCACAGTTCACTTCTGTCAGGAAAACAGGCCTCTTCGGGTCAAAAATAAAGACGGTCATAGTAACTGGATACCCCGCCTCATACAAGAATTTCAAGAGCGAGTAGTCAAACGGATAATTCAGTATCGGTATTATGAAGAAATACTTTTTCTCTATTGCTGCATGCTTCATGCTGCTTGCCACTTCATGCACGACAGTCACAAAAACCGCAACTACAGCTTCTGTGGACAATATCGTCGCGACTTACCCGACTGTGGCTGACCTTGAAGTGAAGAGCAAGATATCGCAAAGCATGTCATGGAGCTTTGCCCCATTCCACTGGGGAGAGCCAAAACTGACAACTGCCAAGGGTAATCTGGTCTCAGAGACGCTTAAAGCTTTGAATGCAGATGTGTTGCTTGAGGCTCAATTCATGTTCCAGAAAACATCTTATGGTGAAAGAACTCTTACCGTCACAGGATTTCCTGCGACATACAAGAATTTCCGCAAAGCATCAGATAAGGATCTTGACGCTCTCAAAGCATGTGGCACACCAAATGAAGAGATTCATTACAATGACGGATGTGGTGGCTTGTTCGGAGTCTTTAAGAAGAAATAGCAATAAGGTAGGTTCTATGAATTAGCTTTAGGTGGGTTGGGATAATCACTTTCCTTTGGTTTATGTCCCGGAGGGGTAGTAATTATCAGAACCCACCATTTGTGTCAATGAGAATTCTAATGTTTTTTTTGTATCACTCGTAAACGTTCGTAGGCTTACCACCTGTTTGCGTACCTCTATACAGCCAATGGCTATTCCTGCTGTATCCGTAAGTTTTCGCTAATCCGAATGAGCAGAGCATCGAGATTTCTTATTAGACCAATCTCCCTCGTCCATTGGCTGAAGGGAAGTAATGATAAAAAGTCGAAGTCATAACAATGGATGAAGTCCAAGGTGTATCATCTTATAAACATTGAGAGAAAAGGTTACACTAACAAAAAAGGGGATGGGGACTCTCTGGCATAGCAGGTTTTTTGTAACGGATGCACAAGAACACAAATGTTATCAGCCTGAGTTCCTTTTTTGAAATTTTCAAAAAAATATGAAGATAAATGTCTGATTGTCGTTTTTTTTGTTGTAACTTTGTAATTGGAAAGTACAGAACCCACCTGTAAGACAAATGCCCCCTTGAATAATTCTTCCCTTTGTGAGGTTACTTTTGACCTGACGCTGTCATATAAACTTGGAAGGAAAAAACGAACAGAGGTTGTGCCCGACACGGATTAAGGGCATAAATCGATGATGAACATTCTGCCATCTCAGCGTTTGCTGACAATAATAATAGCAATTATCACAATAACTGTTACCGTATCTCCATCATTATATGCCCAGACGCGGAGAGCTCTTGTCATTGGCATCGGCCAGCAGGAGGATAAGGCCTGGGGGAAGATCAATGGTGACAGGGACGTGCCTTTTGTGGAAGAGATGCTGAAGAACGCGAAGTTCAAGACGAGTAATGTCAAGAAACTCGTCAATCAGCAGGCGACAAAGGCTGCTATTGTGAATGCCTTCAAATCATTGACATCGCAATCCAGACGCGGAGATATGGTGTATGTGCATTTCTCCGGGCATGGCCAACAGATGAAAGATGTGCATAATGACGAGAAAGACGGACTGGATGAATGCTGGATTCCATACGATGCATACAGGAAGCCATGTGACAGGGACAGAGGAGAGAAACACCTCACGGATGATGAGGTGAATTATTATCTGAACGCCATAAGAGACAAGATAGGAGATTCGGGAAAGATGCTCGTGGTGATAGACGCTTGTCATAGTGGTGATGCGACACGTGGCGATGATGACGAAGTGGTGCGTGGTGTGGAAGACATATTCGAAGCCATCAAATCCTATATCTGGGGGGCTTCTGCTGAAAAACCTAAGACGGATGTGAATCCCAATGCCCATGTGAAGAAGGAAAGGTGGATTACCATCAGTGCTTGCAGGAGCGACCAGGTGAACATTGAAATGAAGAGCCCCGCTGTGGGTAAACTTACATATGCGATTTATAATAAGGTAAAGGAAAGTACGGGAAATGATAACGTTTTCGTCAAGCCAGATGAGCAGAACCAAGCTTGCTTGAGTTCTGCCATGGCGAGAAAAGGTCGGATGAAATCCAACGGTGATTTCTTCAGAAGAGTCCGTATGTTTGTCAATTCAAATACGGGCAGCAGGCCACAATATCCAGTGATGACTGGCGAGACAGATAGATATAGAATAACAGATATCATAAGATAATGGCAAAAACAATACAATTCCGCACACCCGTCCAAGAGCGTGAGGCACGCCTGATAGCAGGTATGGCAGACAGGAGGCGGCGCACTCAGTACGAACTGTATGCATACTGCTCAGATTATTTCTGGGACAGCTATAGGGGCGTGTTCTTTGCTAACAAGAAAACAGCAGCAGAGATTCTGCAGAACGCTTTCGTTGCGTTCTGGGAGAACATAGAAAGAAGAAAGATATATGTAGAGGACGGAATCGTGAGGGGGAAATACAACAAGCCCCTGAACGGCAGCATACTGACCTACTTCATGAGCATTGCACGGATCAAGTATCTGGAATACGGAAGAGACCATCCTGTGTATGCAGACCCCGAGACAGAACTGGGACGACTGTTAAAGGCAGAAGGGTTCGACCCAAACGAATATATAGATATGCTCTATGATTCGGGCGAGAACATGATGTTAGAGATTATTGCTGATGTCATATCCCACATGTCGCTGAGATGCAGCCAGATACTAACAAAATTCTACTATGAGGAGAAGAAACTGGAGGCTATTCTCAACGAGATGCCTACAATAGAATCATACGATGCCCTGAAGACAAAAAAGAACAAGTGTATGGGCACTCTCCGTAAAACGGCAATGGAAATCTACAAGAGGAAGTTAAACGATAAATGACTGTAGTTATGGACGAAAAGCTTCAAGATAGAATAGACGACTACCTGCTCAACCGCATGGATGATGCAGAGAAGACGGTGTTCTTGCATGAGATAGAACATGACGAAGGGAAGAAAAGGCAACTGGAGTTTACACAGAACGTGAGAGACTCCATACGCAGCCGTGAGGAGAAGCTGCAGGCAATGGCACAGTTCCAGAGACAGTATGAAAAGGAACGGAGGCCGGCAATAGTACATTTCAGTAAAGACCTTGTAGCTTGTGATGGCTCGTGCCCTTCTCCTTCTCCTGTTATGGAAGAGAAACCTGTCAGACCGAAGAGAAGAGTGTGGTTCTGGGTTGCCGGTGTGGCAGCGGTGCTCATAGTAGGATTCTTTGCCGTCAAGCCAATGCTTTATTACGAATCCTCTCCTGACTATAATGGAACACCGACGGAACGGATGCGTGGTGGCGACGACGTGTTCTGGCCTGCCACAGCTGATAGCACAGAAACCGATACCGTTAAGGCTAATACAGGGAAGATAATACATTCAGATGAATAGAATCATATTTTTAGTCCTTGCCATCTCCTGCCTGATCTCGCATGTTAATGCCCAGACTCTGCCTGAGGAGGTTGCGGCCAAGATGGCACAGGCATTTGAACTGGAGAAGGCAGAGAGACCGGCTGAGGCCCTTGAGATATTCCTGAATGTAGGCGAGACCACTAAGCTGCAGCGCAGCGAGCCTGAGAGGCAAGCATATGTCCGTAGCCAGACAATGGCATGCCAGTGTTATGAGCGGATGGACAAGTATAAAGAGGGGTACAGCCTTGCAAAGAGCCTGCTTCAAGGCACGCTGAGTGACAAGGAGCGAAAGGAGATAGGCGAGATATATGCCTTTAACGGCTATCTATATGCAGCTGATTTCCTCCTGCGAGATGAGCGTGGATGTGCCGACTATGGCCGTGGGCGTGCTATACTTAAAGAGATTTTGCCGTATGCGGACAGCCTGATTAGGGAGAAAGCCTCTTTCAGAATACCCATGTCTTGGTATTTTGAGGGCGTACAATATGAGATGGCCCAGAGCTTCGACGAGTCGCTGGCAGCATATGAGAATGCGCTGAAAGGTTTTAGAGAACTGGGAAGAGAGCCTGAGGAGATAAGCTCGCTTTCTGCCATAGCGTCGGTAAAAGGACATCTCTGCCAGTATGATGAGGCGGAGAAATGTTATGCAGAGGCCTTCTCCATGGCGAGGAGGTCAGGCGACAGTTCCAGACAGATGAATATACTGAAAGGGCTATGGGCGTTGGGCAATGCTACCGGCAATACCCGGATGATACACGCCGCTTCTGCCTCGATTGACTCGCTCGTAGAAGCGTCAGGAGATGTGAAGATGAGATTCGACTACTATCTCCAGAAAGGCGACGAGGCACTATCCAAAGGACAATACAACCTTACAGAGCATTGGTATTTAAGGGGAAAGGCTTTGGCAGATGAATATGGCGAAGACCCGCAAGTGGCAAGCAGGCACATGGCGTACAGCAAGCTGAGGAACTTGTTTAGCGCCACGAAACAATACAGAGAGGCCATCGTGTATGACCGTATGGCTATCGAAGAATTCCAGAAGGAAAGACACCCTGACGACAAGGATTATTATGTGCCCTATGCGCTGCTTGCCGACTTGTATAAGAAGACAGGGGATAAGGCGAACTGCTATGCCAGCCTTGACTCCCTCTTTAAGGGCGAGAGCCGGATAACTGAGCCAAGGGAACTCAGTCAGATGCATATGATGCGTGCGCGCTGTTACACCGGTTTCCAAGAATATGCGGCGGCTCTCGCAGACTATAAAAAGGCAGACGAGATTCTCGCATCCAAATATCCTCAGACAGAAATGAACAGGACATGGCTCCTGTTGTCTTTGGGAGGGATAGAGAACATCCTCGGTATGTACGATGAGTCAGAGAGACATTACAGGCTCTATGCCGATTGTGCCAGAGAGCTGTACGGCGAGAAGAGTCTTGAGTATGTCAAGGCGGTCATTATGCTCGCCAATGCTGAGGGATTTGCTGGTAATACAGATGCGGGATGCAGGGATTATGCCTGTGCCACCGTCAGGCTGAAGGCTCTGATGAAAGAGAGCGTCCCCTATATGAGTGCTGAGGAGCGCGAGGGATTCTGGTCGCCCATCTCGTCGCTTTTCACCTTGATGACACCATTTGCCATAGAGGCCGGGCAGACTCAGACAGAGTTCACGGAGAGCTGTTATGATGCTCTCGTTATGTCGAAAGCTTTCCTGCTGGAGTCAGAGCGCTCTCTCCATGATGTGGTGAAGAAATATGGCACAGCCGAGGATATGCGTGACTACATGCTGCTCTCTCTTATGAAGAAGCAAATCAAAGACTGGGAGAAAGACTATGTGCATCATGCTGACAGCATATTGAAAATGTCACAGCGTGCCGACCAGCTGGCTGTGCGTCTGGCCGAGCGGTGCCGCAGCTTCGGAGATATCACACGCTTCATGGACATCGGCTATGCTGCTGTGAGAAATGCGTTGAGGCCTGATGAGGTGCTTATAGACTTTACCGATTATGTGACCGTGACCAAGGGACGCAAATACGCCGCCTTTATCATTGATAAGGAGGACAAATACCCATTGGTGAAATACCTGTTCGCAGAAAGCCAGATAGACTCGTTAGGCATCACACGGCCCGACATGTATTATAACGAGGACTATGCCCCAGAAGTGTTGAGACTGTTATGGGAGCCATTGAGAGAACATATCGCTGAGGGCGAGACAGTCTATTACGTGCCGTCACAACTGCTGTTCCAGGTGTCATTAGAGTCATTGCCCCTCGCCGACGGTACGCTCTTGGGCAGCCACTACAACTTTGTCAGACTTTCTTCCGCGCGTGAGCTGGTGAATGCCCATTCGCCGGTCTTGGCAGACACGCCGCACTCTGCTGTGCTGTATGGCGGATTACAATATGACCTGCAGCCGGCAGCTATGATAGAGGAGGCGAGGAGGTATGAGCTGGACGACTTGCTGGTTATGCGTGGCGGTACGGCCCGTGGCGACTCGATTTTCTGCGAGTTGCCTGGCTCGATGCATGAGATAATGCAGATTGACTCTTTGCTGAAAGCTAACAAATGGAATGTGATACCACACACAGGAGTCAAGGGAACAGAGGAGTCATTCCTCAGTATGCATGGCAAGGCTCCACAGGTGTTGCAGATAGCCACTCACGGATTCTACTACACGCCTGAGCGTGCGGCTGACGTTGATTACCTTAAAGGCTATTCTGACGCCATGATGCTCTCAGGCATCGTCCTCGCTGGTGGCAATGCCGCATGGTTAGGCAAGGAACTGCCTGATGGCGTGCTGGGAGGCATACTTACAGCCAACAACATCGCCCGCCTCGATCTGAGCGGCACAGAGATGGTAGTGCTCTCAGCCTGCTTGTCAGGTCAGGGCAAGGCAACATCCGAGGGGCTGTACGGCTTGCAGCGTGCTTTCAAGAAAGCCGGTGTCGGCACAATGGTCATGGCTCTGTGGAGTGTCAGCGACAAGGTCGCGACAGAGTTCATGACAACATTCTACAAGCAGCTCGTGTCAAAACAGAGCCGGTGGAACAAGCGGAGGGCATTTGAAAATGCTAAGACAATCATACGGGAGAAATATCCTGACCCATTCCATTGGGCCGCATTCGTGATGCTGGATTGAGATTCCATTCATTCTTTTTCTTAAGGTGGGTTCAATTGATGCCCACTGTCTGAATATCCTGAAATTCAACATAGCTAATCAATAGAGCCAACATTAGATAATACTGCCCGGCAAAATCATCCAAACCGTAAGGATGATTTTGCCGGACATTTTTTAAAGGGAGAGTGGTTACTTCAAAAGATGTTCTCTCATAAACAGTCAAAGTCGAACAATAAAAAAAATAAGAAGTTGCGCCCGACACGGATAAAGGGTACTGTACAATGATCAAGAAAATCTTCATGGTGGCTGCACTCATGGCCTCTTTCACAGTCACAGACATTACAGCAGGCATCTCTGCTGTGCCAGCCAGTGTGTTTTCGGCTCCAGCTCCTAACGATGGCACATTCTCAAGAACGAGTTACACTGTTTCTGTTTACAGTGAGAGCGGTAATCCGAAAGGCGTGTACGCCGTTTACCTGCATCATGGTAAGCGCTACATCGATTTTGACAACACATGGATATGCATCCAGGGTAAGAGCCGTTTCGGCTATTGTGGCAATTGGTATGTAATCAGATGATAATGAACTGAGAATATGAAAGCCAGACATTTATATTTCCCGCTGTTTATCGCCGTCAGCCTGCTTGCGACAACAGCCAGCTGCGACAAGGATGAGGATATCTTTTCAGACGAGCCTGCATCTCCTGCCACATCAACGTTGTCCGCTCCCGAACTTGACAAGTATCTCACAACAACCGATTACGACGGAGTCTCGTTTCGTGTGAGGTTCACCAACGGGGGAGATACCAACGAGAACATGTCTTGCAGGGTACATTGGAGGAAATACGCCTCCGGACCGTCAAATACACCTAAGGCGAGCGAGATGACAGAACATGAGACAATGCGCCAGTATGGCGGTGGCACAAAGACAAAGACAACATTCGACACATCCCATGCTGGGTTTAGTGGAGGAACATATCTCTACTATTATTTTGAATGTAGCAACAGCCGTCACACAACAAAGACGGATGTGACGTATTGTATCGTCAAACGCTAAATGCATCGAAGAGAAAACAGAAGCATTAGTTTGATGTACTCATGCTGTCACCGAAAAAGTATCCCCCTGATGCAGAGCATCGTCCAATATGGACAGACATGTTGCCTGTCGCGATGTGTAATCTCCAGCCTTGTGCATACCTACATATCATAATGTGTCTCCTTGGAAAGCCAGGAGTTTAGCGTATTAATATGCTTTCGGCCTGTAAGCAATAGGAATGAACCAGCGAGAAGCACTGGATGGAGACCTCATCCAGTGCTTCTCGCGTCCCAAGAGGCTACAAATGGGCTGGTTGACGAGAGTGGGGAAAAAATGTAAGCAAAAAGGCTCTCGCTACTTATAGAATGTAAGTCGTGGCGTTTTCTTGGGCAGATATGCCTTGCTCTGTTTACTGGATTCATGTGGAGAATCCATCGATAGGAACGAGACGTATGGGAAGATGTGGGCCAGGGCCGTGTTTTTTCGTCCTTTTAGTGATATAAAAGGTTACATTCTCAGCTCATATATCATAAAGAGTAAAAACAAACAATATCGAATATGAGACAAGAAGCAATAGTGAATGAGATCAGAATGAAATGTGGCGATGTGAGGATTCTGCCTCTTGTCGGCTGGCATTTCGTCTATCACGGACGGTATTTCGTTTATATGCAAGGGGGTGATGAGAATATGATACGCTTTTGTATCCCCCATCTTGTCAAGGCCGACGAGTATGCCCCGGAACTGTTGGCTGAGGCTATCAATGAGACAAACAGAAGTGTGAGATTCATCAAGGCCGTCAGACTTGGCTGTGGCAGTGTCTCATTGAATTATGATCACAAGATAAGTCCTGATGAATCGGCGGAGACTATTGTCCCTCATATCATCAATGCCCTTGACTTCGCCTCGACCTATCTGCTCAGCAAATTGAGGAGGACATGAATGGGTTGATACCAAATGATGACCATCAGGTTGCTTGGGCTTCTGCCTCTCATGGCACAGAATGGCCACGACATAGAGCAAACAAAGCCGCATGAGCATGAACCCTTGTTGGCAATAGGCACAGGATGCCCCCGGCAAGGCATGGAACGAAGATTGAACTATACGTGAAAGGCCGACCTGTTTGTGATAACAATAATCATTGCAGATTTAGAACAAAAAAATAACAGTTATGAGAACGTTTACTAAACATTTGCAGACCATGATTCTAATGGCTCTGTTTGTATTCGCAACAATTCTGAAGGCAAATGCATCTGCCGAAGCCGGAAAGGCATCAGTCTATGTAGGAAAGACGGTTACAATATCGTTAGCTGACTCTTACCAGAGGACACTGAAGAAAGCGACTGATGTCACATACCAGTGGTATTCAGAGAGCAACTCCTATGCCACGGTGACGGGTTCCACACGGTATACGGCTACAGTTAAGGGCGTTAAGGCGACTTCAGCTTGTAAGGTATATTTCAAGTGCAGTTATTTTATTGACGGTTATTTCCGCACTATGGATTTTTATTATACAATTACCGTCAAGTCCACTAATGTAAGTGTGACAAGTGTTACACTCAATAAATCACACCTTAGCATGCTGGAGGGTACAACAGACCGCCTGACAGCCACTGTAAGTCCAAGTAACGCTACGAACAAGAATGTGACCTGGTCAAGCAGCAATACCTATGTGGCTACTGTTAGCAACGGACTTGTATCAGCAAAGTCAGCGGGAACCGCTACCATAACATGCCGCGCTGCTGATGGCAGTGGGAAAAGTGCCTCATGCTCAGTTTCGGTAGAAGCCTCAAAGGTTTATGTCTCGAACATAGCCCTAAACAAGACATCCGATAACCTTTATGTGGGAGATGGCATACAGCTCTATGCAAGTGTAAGTCCAAGTTCGGCAACAGTAAAAAGCGTCAGCTGGGCGTCCAACAATACGTCTGTGGCCACAGTGACAGATGGAGGATATGTAACAGCGAGGTCTGTGGGAAATGCCACAATTGTGTGCACTGCGAAAGACGGCAGCGGGACAAAAGCAACATGCTATATCACGGTAAAAGAGAAAGTGAGACCATCATCCATCACGCTCAACAAAACATCGGATGTCCTGACAGAAGGGCAGACTTTGCAGCTTGCAGCCACTGTAACTCCATATGATGCTGCTGACAAATCTGTGACATGGCGAAGTGATAATGATGCTGTGGCAACAGTTGACAGCAAAGGCTTTGTGACGGCCAAGAGTGCGGGCAAAGCTAACATATCTGCCACCACGACCAACAATCTGACCGCTGTCTGCGCAATAACCGTAACCCGCAAATATTCAGGAGAGCCTGCACGATGGACAGGGCATTATACTATCACCTCAAGCCATGTGGAAAGCAGTCCCACAAGGGCGTATCAGGACAATTTCAAGATGACTGTGGAGGAGAAAGACGGCATTTGCTATGTAACATCGCTTTTCGGTGATGATTTGACCAAATACAACAATGGAGGATTCAAGCTTCATGACAATGGTGACGGAACTGCCGCCATCAACATTTCTGACAATAATATACTCAGATATACAGGCACTAACAATCCACTGTATGCAATACTCGTTTATGATGAGGCGAATGATGTCTGGAAAGACTCATGGACACTGAGTATGAACCCTGACGGAACAGTATCCATAGAGGACTTTTATGTGGCTGCCTTCACTTGGGAGGAGGATGAGAAGAAATGGACAAATGGACGTCTCGAAGCCTTGTATTATAAGGTAATAGCAACAATGAAAGATGTTACTGGCATATCAAATGCCGTTCTTAGTAAACCTAATATTCACATAGGATTTGGGGCAATATGGCTTGACGAGGAGACCTACATCACGGTGTATCGGGACAATGGGATGAAGGTGTTCTCCGGAAGGACCGCCAAACTTGACAACCTTTCCAAAGGATTGTATGTCGTCAGAATTGGTAGGGAAAGCAAGAAGGTTGTGATAAAATAATCTATCCGATAGGGGTACATGCTTTGTCAGCCGTACATATGCATATAAAAAGCGATAATAACATTCTTGAGTTGCGCCCGTCATGTATCAGGGTATAAGATGATGAATAAGATGGTTTTCGTTGGCAGTGTCATGGTCATAATGTATACTCCAGGAATGCTGTTCCCCACTCCTCCCATGGATGGTTGTCAAGCAAGCTACCATTGTTGTTGTCCAACCAGTGTTGAGGTACAAGGGAAACATAGCACAGACATGACTGCTGTTCAGGCTTCTTGCCTATCACAAATGGAGACGTATGTTGGCAGCCATATTGCAAGTGTTGGTGACACAAGAAGAGCTGCCACAAATAAAAAAGAACAGGTGGTGACAGAAAGTCGTGGGGCATTCTGCCCCTGCCTTTCCCCAATACAAATATTCACATTGAAAAGCGAAGGTCGTTTCTGCCTTGTTGCTTCCTCCGGATTCACGGTTCAAAGGTTAGTGACAAAACAGACCTCACCTTAAATAACTGTTAATTAAAATATGAGACGATTTAAGAATAATGAGACCATACAGGTTCTTGGTGTATCATTCAATGGCGTGAAAGACATGATAGAACGCGCAAGGTGCAGAATTCCAAAAGATGGAGTGTATGTGGGCGAAGATTCACAACTCTATCCGTGTTTTGACAGCTCTGACTATCTATATGAGGACCGCCGCTATACAAACCTTGTTTTCGCTGAAAGTATGGCGGAGCTGGAGAGAAAACTGGAAGTGTTGGAGCGCATGTCTCCACTGGAGCGCAATTATAACAAACTGACAGAACGGCTTCACCCTATGGCATATTGGGAGGGTGACAGATGTCATGATGTGTTGCTGACCGAGGTTTGAGCATAGTTTGGAATGAAGCGTCAAGGCCGTCCGGACTGTCTTTTGATGGGACTATATTATAAACTTAATTTCGCAACACTATTATGGGGGGGGCTATAAATTACCACCGTAGATATATTCTCAGAGTGAGGTATAACGTCTTACCATCTTTCGCTCTCTTTTCGGTTGCCTTCGGCTTCCTCCCATTACTTCCCGCTGGTCAGTGGGTCCAAGGACAAGTCTCGTGATAATTCTATCCCGAATTAGCGGATTAGCGGATTTTTCTTTTTTTTTTGTCACGCTTTGGATAAATTCGATAATCCTCAAATTCGTGACAAGTCTCGTGATGAAATAATAACCTCCGTGAGCGTCTCGCTAAGCTCTACTTTTGACCGTCGTCAAAAGTCGGTTAACCTCAAAAATAGAATCGAAATCTGTCAAGGCTAATTTATAGAACCACCCTATAATGAGAAGAAACAATGAAAGAAATGAAGCTAAGATTACGGAAGAATATCATACCCTGGTTGAGAGACCAGATGTCGCGACCACAGTGGTTCCGCAACTTCTTTGTCACCAGAAATGCATGGGCGGCGTTCTCTGTCAACTCTCACATACGCAAGAGTAACGGAGAGCCCAAAGTCGCATATCCCACAAAGGATGCGGCTCTCAAGGCTGCTGAGAAAATGGGAAATAAATATGGCGTGCATTTTTCGGTGTATAAATGTCTTTACTGCGATGGCTGGCACTGTGGCAAGAACAGGGAAAACAAGATAAAGGCAGAGGATATAGTGGAGAACACTCCCACCTCTCCATTATCCGTTTATTACGAACCAGAAACACCTATCACATACGGATGGGCTGGGCATGGCAAGTCCATGTTTGAGATATTGTCATCGATGAGTGCAACATCAGAAAACATGGAAAGGAATGGAAATGATACCGCTGACGCCCTCCTTTCGTTCTTCCTCGCCTGCCCCGCATTCAGGGAGGAACTGCTTGCAGAAACCGACAAGCCCATAGGGTGTAAGTCTCTCCAACTGACCAAACTGCCACAAGCAATAGCCGACATGTACTACAATCGATTGACAACATTTCGCAGAGAAGCCGATAGGGTCATTAATGCCAAGCCAAAGGCGTTCATGTCGTTTTTTGCAGAAGCTGTCAGGAAAGACTCTGGTATGAGTGATATAGAGTGGCGGATAACGGGTGGTAGGGCATCCAAATTGGTTAAGAGGTTGAGTGTATTCAACAAGAGCAAGAAGTGTCTTGCCAACTATATATTGGGATGTTATGAGAACGGCTCGCTGAATGTAATATCAGCTTCAGGCATGGCCGATTTGGTTACACCAGCCTCGTTTATCGGGTTTACTGGAAAACATTCAACGTATGAGTCGTTTGCGCTTTGCCCTGAAACGTTTGAGGATGGATATATTGTGGTGAAATGCGATAACTGGAACAGCAAATGGGATTCGCCAGAAGTGATAGCTGAATCGTGCAGCGGGGTAAAGGTGGTGAATATAGATGATGATTCCATCATCATGTCTATCGACCGTTCTTCAGTCAAGGAGTCGATAGTCTTTAGCGACAAGAATGTTCCGGCATCAAAGATTGGGGAGCATGTGGTGACCATTTCGGAAGCAGGTGAGTTTGTGGTGGAGATCTTCTATCGAAAGAGACTTGATGCCCCCACATCAGATGACATACGATTGTTCGAATACGATTTCTGTTGCAAATAGAAGCGTGCAAGACAAGAATTGGTCGTTACAAAAATAGGGGCACTCGGGAAATCCAGTGTCAACTAGAAGGACAAAAACTTAAGATCGACCCCTTGCGCTTGATGCAAAAATGTCTCTTGCTAGCCATCGATGATGTAGCTGTCTGAAAATCCTTGAGGCAAGCTCAGATATTTTCATCCAGCCACATCATCACCCTGTCGGGTTTAGCATCAATCACAAGGCGATAAACATGAAAGGCTGTGCAAACGAGAGCAGAGGCAAAGCTTGCTTTGGCTATGCCGAGTGCGGCCAGCCTTCGACGAGGTCAATGGCTGTGCAACGGGAGCAGAGGCAAAGCTTGCTTTGGCTATGCCGAGTGCAGCCAGCCTTCGACGAAGTCAACATAAAAACTATCAACTCGTCAACTTGTTTCCTTGTCAACTGAGAATCGTTTGCTTTTTTTTTGACGTGAATCGTAATTCTGAAAACTTACTGATATGACTATTATGGACCAGATAGAATTAATGAGAGGGCTCTCACCAAACAAGATATGGTTCACCTCTGACACCCATTTCTTCCATAACAAGATGGCGGAAAGTGGGCAGCGTCCTTTTGCAAGTGTGGAGGAAATGAACGGGGAGCTGATAGAGAGGTGGAACTCTGTGGTACACCGTGACGGCACCGTCTTCCATCTTGGTGACTTCTGCTTCGGGAAGCCTGACAAGTGGCACTACATACTCGACAGACTGAAGGGAAGAATATACCTCGTGTTGGGAAACCATGATGCCGGACATATCAGCGGAGACGTGGCGGCACGCTTTGAGGGCGTTGCCTTTCAGATGCGCCTCAATGTGAATGGGCAGAAGATTTATCTCAACCATTTCCCGTTCCTTTCCTACAGCGGAGACATTCACGGCACATGGCAGTTGTTCGGGCATATCCATTCTAACCTTGACAACTACAACATTACCGACCGCCAACGCCTTCTTATGCTGCAATCCAACCAGTATGATGTGGGCGTGGATAACAATGCCTACACACCGGTGTCATACAGACAGATAGAGGCAATAATAAAAAGGCGGCACGATGGCTGAGTGAGAAGGTCGAAAAAAAACGTCAGACGAGGCGACACATATCCTATGGCAATATGAACTGTCCTGTTGCCTGTATATATGGATATGTGCCGCCTCGTTTATGTCTATATCTCTTTAGTGCTTCAAAGTTTGCTCGCCTATACAATTATCACATATGCCGGCTGGCATTGAACCTGTATATTTCCATGTTGATTTACTGGGAAAAGATGTTTTTTCTGCAAAAAACACGAAAAAAGGTGATAGATAAAGGTTACAAAAGTCACTCTTTTTATCATAGAAGTAAAAAACATAATCAGTGGAGGACATAAAGATGCATACGACAGAAGCCGAGAAAGAATGGTTGCGCCGCATCTGCGGAGGACAGCCGGCGACAGAACAGAAGACAGCCCCTGCAAAAGATGTTGGACACAAGCCTGTAGCAGAGAAGAAAGCCAAGGGGCATGGTTTCGGAGACATAGCCGGAATGAACGATCTGAAGGAGATGGTGACAGAGGGATTTATCAATGTGCTGAAGAACCGCAAATGTGCCGAGGCGTACGGCATCAAGCCTCCCTCCATGCTCTTCTATGGCCCCGCAGGGTGTGGCAAGACGTTTTTCGCAGAGAAGATGGCCGAGGAACTTGGCATCAACTTCATGATGATAGTCCCTGACGATCTCGCCTGCACTTGGGTGCACGGGACGCAGCAGAAGATAGGCGAAGTGTTCAGGGATGCGGAGAAAAAGGCTCCCACGCTGTTGTTCTTCGACGAGTTTGACGCCATGGTGCCGAAACGCTCCGGTGACGAGGGGAACCAGCACTATGACAGTGAGGTCAACGAGTTTCTCTGTATGCTCAACAATGCCTCAGAGCGTGGTGTCTATGTCCTTGCCGCCACCAACCATCCTGAACGCATCGACAAGGCTGTGCTCCGCACAGGACGCATAGACGAGATGGTGTATATCGACATGCCAGACAAGGAGGCACGCAAGAGCCTGTTCTCGTTGGCACTCTCCAAGCTCCCATCTGATGCGGACATCGATGTGAACCGTCTGGCAGAGTTGACGGAGGGCTACAACTGCAGCGACATCAGTTATATCGTACGGTCGGCGGCAAGAAAGATGTTCAACGCCACCATAAAGGGCAGCCGATGGAGCAGCGGGCAGCGAGCCGAAGGCTTAGCCCGACGACCCGAAGGGGAAAGCCAACTTGCGCCTGCTATCCCGGGCGAGGAGGTGGGAGGCGAAGCCAATACGTATGAGTATCAGCCTATCAGCCAGCCTCTGCTCGAAGAGGTCATCTCCAGGAGATGTCCGTCTGTCAGTGGCAGAGACCTTCGGGAATACGAACGGGTAAGGAGTGAGTTCTCTCCAAAGGATGAGGGCTGCCGTCACGCCACTATCGGTTTTAGATAAGGGTGGTTCTATAAATTAGCTTTGATAATATCGGCTGCATTTAACTTCGTTGAATATCGGCTGCGGCTCGGCAATATG
>JBJEAW010000058.1:0-4624 GCA_051869435.1 Prevotella sp.
ATTTAATAACAGCCGTAATAACCAAAAACGGCACAAATAATTTTCGTATGAAAACAAGAATAACAACAATAGCACTAAGCGTTCTCACACTGACTGCCTGTGAGAATGTCAGCGACATATACGAGCCATCTGACGACATCATTGTCAGCACTCTCCAGACTACTGACACCGTTACAGCCGTACCATCTGACACCATACGCTTCAAGTTCCTCGTCTCTACAAACCAGGGAGCCATACGCCACATAGACCTTGACGTTGACGAGACGGCTGTGGAGAAAGTGCCTGAGAAGACCACATTCAGCCTCATAGACAAGGACGACCCCCTGACCGTTGACGCTGACGGCAACCTCTCGCGCGAGGTAAGCACCGTTGTGGTAGAATATCCCGTTGTGCTGAAAAGCAACCCCGAAGTGGTCAAGAACACATATAAGGTTGTCTTCACCGCCACCAACGCTGCCGGAAAAACGGCATCGAACTTCACCCATGTCAAGGGCAGCAACATACGCATCAAGACCGACCAGCTGAAGTTCATGGACAGCTATGCGCTGTCAAAGAAGACACGCACTTTCTTCTCGCCTACCAGATTCAAGGCCTATAGCTGTGAGGATTTCATAGGCAACGACAAGCTGAGCGAGGAGGGTGCCGATTCTATAATAAATGAGATTGAACTGGTCATCGGCTACAAGTATGTCGCTTCTGACCTCTTCACCAAGTACCGTCTGTTCTCGCCAGACAGCGAGGAGGCGGAGAAGTTCATGCATTCAGAAGTGGGAGAGAAGAACTATGACCGCACAAAGATGCACCACTGTGTCTTCTACCGCATTGAGGGCGTAGGTGGCTACGAACTCGACGAGGAGATAGAGAAGGAGGCCAACGCCCAGAAGAAAGCACAGCTGATAGCCAACCGCAACAACCTCGACTGGGAATATTTCGACAAGAATGTCAACAGCGACTTCCTCGACAACCTTGACTTCAGCAATGCCACGACATTCCTCGTTGTCAAGGGAGGCTTCTACGCCCTCAAGACACAAGACGGACGCAGAGGGGTCATCTGGCTCAACTACCTCAACAACTGGAACAACCCTATCCCTGTATCCATCCGCCGCTATGCCTTCCAGGCTATCAGCACAGAAGAATAACCATTTAATGCCATAAGAACCAATATGAAAAGACTTTTATTATTATTCGCATTTGCTGTAGCTGCCAGCTTGAACATAACGGCACAGGACTACGACACATTCATGAAAGAGATGCGCAAGCTGGAGACTGAGGAGAAGGAGTACCAGAAGATTCTCTTCGGCCGTGACAACACCTATACTGACGCGCAGAAAGACGAGGCGAAGCCTAAGATGAAGAGAGTAAGGGAGCAGAAGATGGAGCTGGCCAAGAAAGCTATCAATGCCAACCTCTCTGACCCCCGCTTCATTGACGTGCTGAGCGTTTACGTGTTCAATTTCCTCAGCATAGAAGAGCTGGACAAGCAGCTTGAGCGCTTCACGCCAGAGGCACGCAAGCAGAACTACATGTGGAAAAGCATGAAGGCATACGTCAAGTACAAGCCGCTGAACGTGGTGGGCGGAAAATGTTTCGACTTCACCGTGAAAGGCCACGACGGGAAGGAGATACGCCTCTCTGAGTATGTGAAACAGTATAAGGTGGTGCTCATCGACTTCTGGGCATCATGGTGTGGCCCATGCCGTGCCTTCATGCCCCGTCTGAAGAAAATATACGAGACATACAAGGACAAGGGCTTAGGCGTGCTGACTGTCTCTCTCGACGACAAGGCCGACGCATGGAAGAAAGGATACGAGCAGATCGGAATGCCATGGACTGACGGCAGCAATGTACTGGGATGGAAAGACCCCATCACCGAGATGTATGCCATACGTGGCATCCCGCACAAGGTGCTGGTCGATTCAAACATGACATTCGTGGGCATCGGCTTCCATGGACAAAACGAGCTTGAGAACACCATTGAGAAGTATCTTACAGGCAAATAACAAGTCATTTGACAGCAAATAACCATTATGAGAAAGCTATTATTCATAGTCTCATTTCTCGTGTCGGTATTCTCCGTATCGGCATGCAACAGCCACAACGACATGACAGACCTGCCTGACTACAAAGAGGAGAACACTCCACCGAGCAAGGAAGACTCTGTCTCTGGCGGCAATGAGGGAGGCGGAGAGATAGACATTGAGGGACTGACTGTCATAAACAAGGCCACCGAGGGCAAGGGCATCGACATCGTCATCCTCGGCGACGGATTCACTGAGGCCGACGTGAAGAATGGCAAGTGGGACGCCGCTCTCGACTCTGTGAGGAAATACATCTTCCTCTACGAGCCTATGCGCTCTTACCAGCACTGGTTCAATGTCTATGCCATCCATACCGACTATGACGGTCCAGACCTTTCTGTGCCTATTGCGGAGGGCGACACCGTGAGGACAGAGATGTACAGCTACACCACAAGGCTACAGTCACACCTCTCTAACGTGACCAATATCTTCCGCTATGCCTACGAGAACTCTCCGGTGAAGAAAGACAAGCCGATGCCAAAGGAGATGTCTGTCGTCCTGCTCATCAACTCCTCACAGATGTGGGGCGGATGGTGTACATCAGAGTATTACGTTGACCGTCCTCACTGGGGACGCTGCATGGTGCCCTACGCCGCCTTCTGGCGCACGACACGAGGCATGTATGCCCATGAGCTCTTCGGTCACGGGCTGGGATGTCTCTCTGACGAGTACGTGTCGTTAGGAATGGCGGAGAAGGAATTCCCTGAGGGAAAGATGGGCAAAGACTTCTACCTGCGACATCAGGCACAGGAGAAAGTTTACAGAAACGTGACATTCACCACCGACCCCTCAGACACAACCCTTTTCATCAACCGCAACTGGGCGAAGCTCATTGAGATGAACTACCACGGCCTCGGGAAGCCTGTCGAGGGAGCGGTATATTACGGCAAGGGTGTATGGCGGGCCACAAACATGTCTGTTATGCGCAGCAACGACAAGGGAGTATATTTCAATCCTGTACAGCGTGAGATTGTACTCAACGAGATATACAAGCTGGCAGGCAAGGAGACGGAATACTCGCTGGAGAAATTCCTTGAGTATGACAAGCGCAATGTCGAGTACGACAAGGAGTGGATAGCTAAATAACCCGTTCCGCCCTGTCCTGAGACATGACATCCTGGCCGGCAAGCCATCACACTACAGGAATCAGAACTATCCTGTTAAACATTCGCTATTATATCCTATTAGGGCTGACACTTCTTTTATGAGGTGTCAGCCCTTTTGATATACTTATATTGCTGTCCGGTAAATATTGTCCACAGCCTCGAAGAGGCGCAACTGTTAGAACCCCTACCTGCAGCGCTGGAGGAGGCGAAGCCGACGACAGAGCGTAAAGGTGGGGTATATGTGTATATATGGCTCAAGCTTCGAAGAAGCGACACATATCCACTAATGATATCGTATATCTTGGGTCTGTGGGCGTGTGTCGTCTCTCCGAGACTTGACATTATAACCTGCTTTATACCCCATCTTATCACTCAGTCACTTCGTTCCCTCGTTTACAGGTGGGGTTTCTAACGGTCATGCCTCTTCGAGGCTGTGGACACAAACCGTTACCTTATTTTATCCAATTATTACTGTATAACAGAATATATTCACTGACATACATTTTATGCAAAGTATGGGGCTTACTCCTTGTTAATATTATCTATATCAAGGTATTGAGAACGTTTAACGGACAGCAATAATATACTTAGATTATTTAGGGATGTTTATAGAACTTAATATTGTTTGCTGTTATTAATCGTTATTTTCGTGTATATTCTCTATAAGGCCGTGTATCTATGTCTAAACTATTATCTATGCGAGATAAGAGAATGCAAATATCATATATGGGTGGGGATGCCCATATACGATATTGTTACACTGATTGGATAACACTCTTAACAATTCAGATAGGCAGAACACTAACAAATGGTTATGTCCATGTCCCTTGAAGCATTATCCTTATTCGGGTTTTCACCAGAAGAATATGCAGTAGATGCATCCTGCAACGCCGATGATGGATATGATGATATTCCACGTGACGACGCGCCAGTCTCTTATTTCGAGAGACGCCTTGATGTTAAGTATGGCACGTATCAATACCACAAGCAGAACCAGACTGATTACTACAAGGCTGCATGTCAAGATTAGAGATTTACCCGTAAACATGTTTACTATGTTCTTTTTTGTACAGCATATCCTAAAGAAATCATGCTGTGGTTAGTGTTAAGGATATTACCTTGTGTGTCGATATGCGTGTGACATCCATGTCTTCAATACAAGAGAAGAGCATGGTGTGGCAATACATATCAGAGGACACGGCAATCTTTAGGTATCCATAATATTGCGTGACGAGCAGATCTGCCCATTGTAGTTTTTAGAACATGTCCCGACCTATTGAGGCAATACCGGCTACTTTTCGCTCTTGTCTTTTTTCTTATGTCCACCCACGACAATGCCGAGTGACAGTCCGGCGGAGTGGAAGCCTTTCCTTGATATATCTGCAAACCCTGACACTCTCAGGAAGCTCAACAGCTCCACACCCACGACAGGCGAGAAGA
>JBJEAW010000059.1:0-1836 GCA_051869435.1 Prevotella sp.
TTCACGGCCCAGTCGAATCGGATATATTTGTTGTTAACTTCCATGATGTCTCCTTTCTTCTTGTATGTTGAAAAGACGGCGCAGGGCTTTATCGCAATAATGCCATGCCACCGTTTATCTTTCTGCAAAGATAATCTTTTTTACCGAAACGCCAAAAGAATCAAAGGAATTTTACGGTTTGTTTGAATATATCGACTCCCGCCAACCGTTCTTTTCTGTCATTCTGATTGGCTGTCTGGCAGATATTGGCTGGCGGGAGGCGTAAGTTAAAGTGGTTCTGTCGCAAGAGTTATGCTCGCTGGTTATGCTGACAGGTCATGAAGGCCATAACGGCCATATTTAGGGCATTGTTATCTCACGGTGATTTTCTTGCCGTTGATGATGTACAGTCCCTTTCTCAGACCTTTGGCTGACGAGGCGTTTGTGCCCACCTTCATGCCTACGGTGTTGTATATGTCGTGGCGTATGTTGTCATCGGCTGTGGTGTTGCTTATGCCTGTGTCGGGGATGTCTGTCAGCTGACAGCGGTCGGCGTTGAGTATCTCGCCTGTCCTTGTGTCGAGCAGGAGGGTCACAATCCTCACGTTGTTGATATCATCGACGTTGTCAGGCATGGTAAGCGTGTATTTTGTCTTATACGTCTCGCCCTCTGTGACAGCCTTAGGCAGCAGGCCTTTCACGCCGTCATAGTCGAATATTGCGCGCGCCACCTCGTTGAATGTTATTTCCACTGGCGAGCTTTGGTGTGTCCACCAGTTCATCAGGTCGTCAGGGTTGTCCTCTGCTGAAGGATTAGAGTAGAAGTTAGCCTGCTTGTACGGTCCTACATTGTCTTCCGTGACGACGTATGCCAGACGGTATTCTGTCGTGCCGTTGTCGCTGAATCCGAAGACCGTCTCTGTCTCTATCTCCACCTCCTTTGTTGAGAGGCACTTTGCCTGAGATGTAACCTTTGCCACTGCCTTGTCTTTTATATCTTCAAAGTGTAATGGCCACATGAAGTCAATCCAATCCATACGGTTTATCTGTGCAGATGGAAAAGTTTTGACCATATTATAGAATGGAGTATAGCTCTCATCAGGCATCATTTTATCGTCGTGTATGGCGATGGCAATGAAGTTGTCAGGGTATTTCTTTGACATCTGCTCTATAGTGGCCATGCCTAACGGACACCATCCGCACCATGTGCCTGTTGCCTCCTCCATGACTATCCTGCGTGGGAAGTATGTTGTAGGATTTAGCGAATAGTTCACCTCTCCCCAGCTGTTGAACGGCACGGCGTCAGGCTTTCCGTCGATGTCTGTGACGTTGAATGTCATGTTATGGTTACGTCCCGCAAGGTCAGGGAGGTCGATGGTGACATTGTCCTCCCAGTTTGTCGGCAGATAGGTGTCGATGGTTATAGGATGCTGCTGCACGCCGTCAACATAAGTGTCTAAGGTTATCTGCCTTACTGTCCTCATAGAGCGGTTGATCAACTTTACGATAGCCGTCTTTTTCCCTGCGCTCTCTGCTGTGGCTGTCACGTTCTTCTTAGGCTGTGACGGCTGTGGCGCATATATCTTGCCGTCTGGGCCTATACTGCATGTGAAGTATCCGCTTTCGGTGTCAATCTTTGCTGCGGCTGTCTCTGTAGCTGTTGTTGCTGCCATGCGTTTATGACCATCTCCTGCCCGTAGTTGAATCCGTTCTCCATGTTCGGGTTGAGCTTGTCGAGGGTGAAATATCCGTCACAATATCCGTTCCATCCCCAGTTGATATGATATTTCCTTTCGGCATATCCATCGACGATGAATGCGTGTCCGCCGTCTGTCGCCGTCTGTCCGAAGTACAGCA
>JBJEAW010000059.1:1936-5908 GCA_051869435.1 Prevotella sp.
TGGGGTGCAAGGTGCTGTATGGTGATGTAAAAGATACTGTATGGGTAGGCGAAAGGTACTGGATGAGGAGGTAAAAGATACTGTATGGGGTTGTGATACAGTATCTTCCGCCTCCCTGTTTCCGCCTCCGTCGGGTTATGGCACGAGCATGACGGTGACGCCGCGTGCCGCCTGTGCTCCATATACGAGGGACTGCTCTATATCGGCAGTCTTCGAGGGGCCTGAGATGAACGTGCCGAAACCGTAGTCAGTGAACTCTATCTTGCGGTATGCCTCGTGCATGTTGCTGACGATGTCACGGCGCGAGACGATGATGACGAGATACTCGGCCATGAAGCATACGGCGCGCTCCTTCATCGTCTGTGGTATCCATACGCAGGCGTTCTCGGCCACGCCGACAGTGCCACGTACGACGCCGACATCCGTGCGCTCAAGGTCCTGTGCCTCGGCTACGGTGTCGGGATTGAGTGTGGCGTCTATGCCGGGTATGTTCGTCGCTATCACCTTGGCCTCGGGATAAGCCTCACGTATCTTCTGGTTGATGTCGTCGCCCCCGGCTATCTCCATCAGCCGTGCGCCCGCTGTTGTTGTCGTGGCGCGGATGAACTCAGCCACGGGGTCGTCATAGACAGTCTTCGGGAACGAGAGGTCGGGCTTGTCGTATGTCTCACGGACGTTATGGCGGAGACGCGACAGTATATCTTGTTTGCTGTTCATAGTGTTTCTGATTTTTATGGAACCTCCTTATTTCTTCTTGTTATCTACCATTCCGCGCTTCCACATCTCATGGAACGACATCCTGGCGAACTCCGGCATACTGTGTCCCTTGGCCCATGCGTTGGCTTTGACGCTTGTGATGAATGAGGGCAGATGGTTGGCCCATGGCGCCATCCTCAGGGCTGTGGTGTATAGCACCGGCCTCTCGAAGACATACTGCATACCGGCAGACATCGTCTTCTTCATCTTGTCGGCGTGGTGCATGGTGTCGAGGTCCTGGCGCCAGCGGTATATCTGTGACGATAGATCGACCTTCACGGGGCACACATTGTCGCACGAGCAGCATAGCGAGCACGCCGAGCAGTTATGATAATGCTTGTCTCGGTCGCGCAGCATACCGAGGTTGACGCCGATAGGCCCTGGTATGAAGTATGTGTATGAGTACCCTCCCGAGCGTCTATATACGGGGCATGTGTTCATGCAGGCTCCGCATCGCATACACTTCAGTGTCTGCCAGTGTCCCTCGTTGGCGAGGATGTCTGAGCGTCCGTTATCGACGAGTATGATGTGCATCTCCGCTCCCGGGCGTGGTTTGCGGAAGTGTGAGGTATATACCGTTGTCGGCTGTCCTGTGCCGTGGCGCGCGAGGAGTCGCTGGAATACGGCGAGCGCGTCATAGTCGGGTATGAGCTTCTCTATTCCCATGCTGACGATGTGCAGCTTGGGGACAGATGTTGACATGTCGGCGTTGCCCTCGTTAGTGCATACGACTATGTCTCCTGTCTCCGCCACGCCGAAGTTTGCGCCCGTCATGCCACAGTCGGCCGTCATGAAGTTGTCCCTGAGGTGGTAGCGTGCGCAGCGTGTCAGATAGGTAGGGTCGGCCGGTGGCGCGGCGTCACGCTCGGCCTGTGATATGTGAGGCGTGGCGTCGCGTATGACACCTTTCTCCTCGAAACACTCCTCCACCTCCTCTTTCGTTATGTGTATCGCCGGCATGACGATATGGCTCGGTGCGAGGTGCATGAGCTGTAGTATGCGCTCGCCGAGGTCAGTCTCCACGACATCGATGCCCTCTTTCTCCAGATGCTCGTTGAGATGACACTCCTCTGTCAGCATCGACTTGCTCTTGACCACCTTCCTGACGCCGTGCTGGCGCATGATGCCGATGACGATGCGGTTATACTCCTCCGCGTCGTTGGCCCAGTGGATGTGTGCGCCGTTCCTCACGGCGGCGGCCTCAAACTGCTCGAGATAGTCAGCCAGATGGGTTATGGTGTGTTTCTTTATGAGGCTGGCGGCCTCACGCAGGTCTTCCCATTCGGGTATGTTGTGTGCGAGGGAGTCACGGCGCTGTCGCACGCTCCAGAATGTCTTGTCGTGGTGTGTGACACGCTCTGTGTCGCGATTGAACCTCTCTGCTCGCTTAGAATGTTTCGTGCTCATAGTCCGCTTGCTAATATTTCTACTACATGGATGAACTTTATATCTTCGCCACAGGCTGCCTTGAACGCCCCTGGATTCTTCTTCACGATGCCCTGCATGTGCATGAGGCACGACGAGTCAGGCCCTGTGATATACTCGGCTCCTGTCGCTATGTGCCGCGCGAGCTTGTCACGGCCCATCCTTACGGACACGTCAGGCTCCTCGACAGAGAACATCCCGCCGAATCCGCAGCACTCGTCTTTCCGCTCAGGCTCGCAGACGGTGATGCCCGGGACGAGGCTCAGGAGGTCGCGTATCTTGTTATACTGTGGCACATTGCGCTCAGAGGGCGACGCGAGGCCCAGCTCCCTCACGCCGTGACAGCTGTTGTGTATGCTCACCACATGTGGGAAATGGCTCTTCGGCAGAGCCTTGACCTTGACGATATCGTGGAGGAACTCCACCACGTCCATTGTCCTCTTGGCGGCCTCACACTCATGGCCTGCTATGCCGGGATGGAAGAGGCGGGCGTACGCGGCGCAGCTTGCCGACGGCGCCACGACATAGTCGTACGGGGCGAAGAGGCGGTCATAATCCTCGACAAGCTTCCCGGCTTTCTCCTGGAATCCCGCGTTGCCCATAGGCTGTCCGCAGCATGTCTGGCGCTCAGGGTACTCGACATCCAGCCCGAGGCTTGTCAGGAGCTTGTATGTGGCCACGCCGACACCCGGGTAGAGGGCATCGACATAGCAGGGTATGAATAATCCTATGCTCATGATTTATGTGTTTTTGTATGTATGTGGTATGTTGTTTTGTGTCTCTGTATGGGAGGCGTTGGCGCGTCTGTGGGAGGCTCATGGTGTCTCTCTCAGAATGTCTTCTCGTCGATGACGGTGCCTCCGGCGTCGGTGATGCGCCAGTGTATGATGTTCCTTGCCTCTGACGATATCTCCACTCCGCATTTTGTCACCCTCTTTCCGCCGGCCTCGTACGGTATGGCATACCCCCGGCTGTCAATCTGCTTGAGGGCGTTATCGACCGTGTCGTCCACCTTCAGCTCCATGACGAATATGTCTGTCTCGGTCGTGATGACCACATCGGCGCGCCCGAGAATGCTCCTCACCTCGGTATCGACCTTGCTGTCGAGCAGCGAGAATATGACATACATGAGCAGCTTGTAGAACGCCTCACGCTTCTTCTTCGCCATCCACTCCTTCTTCGTGATGATGTCGTAGGGCAGTGACGCTATGTAAGAGCGCATCTGGAGGAGCATGGTGGGCATGTCACCCTTCTTCAGCGCGCGTGCCATGGCGAGTATTGTGGCGTTGCGCTCAAGGTCGTCAGTGTCCATGAGATAGTTTGTCATGCCATAGACCATGCCTTGCCTTACCTCGTAGTTGGGGAAGTGTAGGGTGTATGTGTCCATCTCCCTGTCGTACGACCCGATGGTCAGATACCCGCTCTGGTAAAGCAGTGGGATAGGTGTCCGCGCCCTCTCGCACGGCGCGTTGAAGTCGGCCAGCTCCAGCTCTGCCCCGTCAAAGTCGAGAGGGTTGAACTGCGGGAAATGCCTCAGATGCTCTATCAGCGCGGTCATCGTGCCCGATTCGAACCAGTAATGGTCAGTAGAGTGATAGTTGAGAGCCCTCAGCAGACTGAACGGTGCATAGACATCCTTGCCACGTGGCGAGAAGTGATAGCCATCATAGTTCTTCTTCAGCAGGGCGTAAGCCTCTTCTGTGGTTATGCCAAGCCCCTCGGCATACTCCTCGACGCATGGCCTGAGAGTCGTGTCAAGCTCCTCCTGTGTTATGCCGCAGATGCCAGAGT
>JBJEAW010000059.1:6008-62698 GCA_051869435.1 Prevotella sp.
GCTCCCTTATCTCCTGGAACTGGTCGGTATCTACCGGATATAAGAATCTGCCCATAGTCTTGATGGTTTTCTTGAACTGTGGTTATTACTTGTCTCTGTTGTGTCTTGGGCTGTCAGCCAGCCCCTCCTGCCTCCTGCCCAGTCCTTGTGTGGAGGGCCATCCTGATGCCCTGTGTCGTGTGTTGGCAAGGTTTTAGGATGTGCATTTATAGGCTGAGGGATTCCGGGGGCAGGGCATGGTCAGTCTTCTGCTCCTCACTGTCCTCTCCGGAATCCCTCTCTCTGTCATTCTTTTTTAGATAGCCTTATCTTGTCTGCAGGTATGTCACATGTGTGCGGAGATACTCCTCAACACCGTGCTTGCCGTCGGCGCCGCCTATGCCGCTCTTCTTCACGCCGGCATGGAAGCCCTGTATGGCCTCGAAGTGGAAGCGGTTGATGTATGTCTCGCCGAACTCCAGTTCTCTCACACAGCGTGTCGCGATGTTGATGTCGTTGGTGAAGACAGACGATGCGAGACCATACTCACAGTCGTTGGCCCATGCCAGCACCTCGTCGATGTTCTCCCATTCCACGATAGGGAGCACAGGGCCGAAGGTCTCCTCGTGTATGATGTCCATGTCCTGACGGCAGTTGTCGAGCAGTGTGGCGGCATAGAAGTATCCCTTCTCTCCTACGCGGTGTCCGCCGCAGAGCACCTTCGCGCCCTGCTCTATCGCTCTCGCCACCTTCTCCTCCACGCTCTCTAAGGCACGTTTCTCTACGAGTGGGCCCATGTCGATGTCGTCGGCAGAGAATGGGTCGCCTATCTTCACGGCCTTGAACTTCTCCAGCAGCAGGGCTGTCAGCTGCTCCTTCACGTCCTTGTGGATATAGAGTCGCTCGGCGTTGTTGCATATCTGGCCGTTGTTGCCGATGCGGCTGTCGAGGATGGCCTGTGCCGCCAGCTCAAGGTCAGCGTCAGGGAAGACGATGACAGGAGCCTTGCCGCCCAGCTCGAGCGATACCTTCGTGATATTCGTCGCGGCGGCCTTCATGATGCTCTCTCCCGCTCCTACCGAGCCTGTGACAGAGACGATGTCAATCTTAGGGCTTGAGGCGAGGGCGTTGCCCACTACCGAACCCTTGCCTGTGACAACATTGAACAGTCCGGCAGGGAGGCCTGTCTCGTCAACCACCTCAGCGAATACGGTGCAGTTCTCCGGTGTCAGCTGGGCTGGCTTTATCACTATCGAGCATCCTGCTATGAGGGCTGCGCCGGCCTTGCGCGCTATGAGGAAGAACGGGAAGTTCCATGGCAGGATGCCGGCGACGACACCGATAGGCTTCTTCGAGAGGAATATCGTCTCGCCACGGTTGTCGCTCTGGATTATCTCTCCCTCTATATGGCGCGCGAAAGAGGCCATGTAGTCAAAGTAAGCTATTGTCGCTCCTACCTCTATCTGTGCCCATGAGCGTGTCTTGCCCTGCTCGCGCATGATGATCTCCACGAACTCCTTCTCTCTCTTGCGTATTCCGTCGGCCATCTTCGAGAGATATGCGGCGCGCTCTATGGCCGGTGTCTTCTCCCATGCCTTCTGTGCGGCGCGTGCGGCATCGAGAGCCTCCTCGACATCCTCTACGGTGCCTTCGGGCTGGCGTGAGCATACTTCCTCTGTTGACGGGTTGAGGACATCAATCCATTTGCCGCTACGGCTCTCAACGAACTTGCCGTTGATGTACATTCTTAGGTCTTTCATCTTAGTATCTGTGATTTATAGTTATTGATGTCCGCACGGCAGTCGTTGTCACGACGGTGCGGGATAATAGAAAGGTAAAATAAAGTCGTTTGTCCTGCCTTCTCATTCCTGTCTTGCCTTATGGCCGTGCCTCGTGGCGTGGCGTATGGCGGCAGTACAGGCTGTATGGCCTTGTGTGTCACGGCCATGACATGTGCTCGTCAGCTCTCTCTCGTGCATGTTGGGACTGTGGCATACCCCGTGTGCAAAGATAGTGAATTATTTTTAAACTGTAGTGCAAAGGCATAAAAAACTTGACAAAAGTTTGGCCATTGAGATTAAAATTATTACTTTTGCGGAAATAAGTAATGGCAAAAAATCATGTTTCGCAGGCCATGGCTTGCACGCTTTAGCCATTCTGCCATCCCTGCCGCACACTCCCCTCACACTCTTCTGCCACGCCACAGGCGGAGAGCAGAGGCTGACAGCAGCCCAATGAAAACCTAAATCTGTATAAATAATACTTATGAGACCAATCGAATTGAAGCAGCCGCAGCGCATAGTCTTCGGCAACGGCTGCATGGAGCGTCTTTGTGACGACTTCCTCGCAACAGGCAACAAGCACTTACTCATCATCACAGCCCCACCAATCCTGCCGCAGATACAGCCCATGATGTGCAGGCTTGAGGAAGAGGGCATAAGCCTGAAGACTGTGACAGACATCATGGGCGAGCCCACCGTGGCTGATTTCCACCGCATCATGGACGTGGCGAAGGCTTTCGGCACAGACGCAGTGGCCGGCATAGGAGGTGGCTCGGTCATGGATGTGGCCAAGCTCATAGCCACTTTCATCAACAGCCAGCAGCGCCTTGAGGACTGCTATGGCATAGGCAAGATACAGCGGAGGGGAGTATGGTCGGCATGTTGCCCGACAACAGCCGGCACAGGCTCAGAGGTAAGCCCTAACGCCATTCTCCTCGACGAGGGAGACAACCAGAAGAAGGGCATCATATCACACCATCTGCTCTGCGACGCCGCATACCTCGACCCACAGCTGACACGCACCGTGCCGCCACGCATCACGGCAGAGACAGGCATGGACGCGCTGACCCACTGCATAGAGGTATATACCAACATACACGCCCATCCGTGTGTCGATATGTACGCCCTTGAGGGCATAAGGCTCATAGCGCGCAATCTGGAGCGGGCTGTCAGCGACGGCAATGACATGGAGGCACGCGAGGCGATGATGCTCGGCGCCATGTACGGAGGCCTCGGCCTCGGGCCTGTCAACACCGCCGCGGTCCACGCCCTCGCATATCCTGTCGGCGGAATGTTCCACAAGAGCCACGGCCTCTCAAACTCTGTCCTCCTGCCAACAGTGATGAAGTTCAACATGAAGGCCGCTGTCAAGCGCTATGCTGACGTGGCATTGGCATGTGGATGCCAGCCGGGAGAGAGCGACGAGGAGACAGCCATGAGAGGCGTGGAGTTTGTTGCCGCCCTCTCGAAAGCCTGCGGCATACCACAGACTCTCTCAGAGATAGGCATACCACAGGATGCTGTAGGCGACATGGCAAAGGCCGCCATGCTACAGCAGCGCCTGCTTGTCAACAACCCACGCCCTGTCACAGAGCCAGACTGCCGCGACATCTATAACGAGCTCTTCTGACCTTACGCGGGCACAGTGGCACAGCCCATGCCTGCAAGAACCCCATAACCATCACAAAAAGACCAAACAACCATGCTACCAATATTAGCCATCACCATGGGCGATCCTGCCGGCATAGGGCCGGAGATATGCGTCCGCACACTCTCACATGAGGAGACATACACCAAGTGCCGCCCTGTCATCGTGGGCGACTCAAAGATAATCTGCCTCGCCATAGACCTCCTCGGACTCAGCGAGACGCTCTCAGTCAACACCATAGGCGATATCGCCGACGCACGCTTCACCCACGGCACGGTGGATGTCTATGACCTCAACCTCATCGACATCAACACCTTCCGCTTCGGCGAGGTGCAGCACCAGTGTGGCGACGCGGCGTTCCAATATGTCGTAAAGGCCATCGACCTCGCCATGAAGGGAGAGGTTGACGGCACATGCACCGCCCCCATCAACAAGGAGGCCATACACCTCGCGGGCCACAACTTCGACGGACACACCGAGATATACGCCACATACACGGGCACGAAGAAATACGCCATGCTCCTCGCCGACGGCCTGCTGCGCGTCATACACGTATCGACCCACGTCTCCCTCCGTGAGGCTTGCGACCGCTGTAAGCGAGACCGCATCATAGAGGTCTATGAGCTTATCGACGACGCCTGCCGGCAGTTCGGCATCGAGAAGCCACACATCGCCGTGGCCGGACTTAACCCTCACTGCTCGGAGAACGGCCTCTTCGGATGGGAGGAGGAGAAGGAGATCATCCCGGCCGTAGAGGAGCTGCGCCGCCGCGGCTACAATGCCGACGGCCCCATACCGCCTGACTCTGTCTTCGCCAAGGCAAAATGCGGATGGTATGACGGTGTCGTGGCACAGTATCATGACCAGGGACACATACCTCTCAAGGTGCTCGGCTTCAACTGGGACGCCGCCTCGGGCAAGATGCTGCCACAGCGTGGCGTGAACATCACCCTCGGTCTGCCTATCATACGTGTCTCTGTCGATCACGGCACAGCGTTCGATGTCGCCGGAAAGGGCATCGCCGCTGAGGACGCGCTGATAGCATCAATCGACTATGCCGCACGCATGGCCGCCAACAGGAAGGCCGCCAAGGCATAGGAAAAACACCTCACAATGCTGACCATTATAGCTGACGACATAACAGGGGCGGCGGAGATTGCCGGCATAGCCCACAGATACGGCCTCCACACCATGCTCACCGTCTATCGGGAGGGCATGGTGTGGCCTGCTGTCGGCTGTGACATACTCGTCGTGGCGACAGACACACGCTCCATGTCGCCCTCCGCGGCGATCGACGTGACAGCCCGCATAGCCCGCGAGGCCGACAGACACGGGAGCGTCATATTCCACAAGACAGACAGCGCGCTGAGAGGACATGTCGTCGAGGAGATACACGCCATAATGTCCTCCACACGCTATGCTGAGGCCCTCTATCTCCCCGCCAACCCATCGAAAGGGCGCACCATAAGCCACGGGACATACTACATAGCCACCCCAGGCCCCAATGGAGAGCCCCCCAGGGACATCCCGATAGCCGAGACAGCATTCTCTTACGACCCCGAGTTTCCCGCCCTCACGAGCCGTCTCAGCGAGCGTTTCTCAGCCACACCATATCACGACACGCTCATGAGGATATCCATGCCCGACGCCACCTCGGCAGAAGACATCACGCGCATTGTAGCAGATATTATGGAGAGAGACGGCTGCCGGCAGACACTCATGGCGGGAGCCGCCGACCTTTTCACCGCCCTCATCGAGCGCATGTACGGCATAGGCCACCATGAGCCAATACCATTCCCGGGGCTGAAGGCAGGGCGTGGGAGCGGCAAGAGGGTCATCATCGTCAGAGGCTCTACCCAGAGCACACAGCACGGCCCACAGCTTCCGGTCGAGACAATGCCCGACAGCGTCTTCTATGAGCGTGAGACGCCCGGCGTATGGGCCGGGGAGGCAAGGCTGAGATACACCGGGGAGTATGCCCGTGAGGGAGGATGCATACTCACCATAGGTGACAAACCCGTCCGTGAGGGAAAGCACGCAGCCGTATATCTCCGCACGGCGATGGCCACCACATGCCACCGCATGATGGACGGACAGCAGCCCGACGAGCTCGTCATAGAGGGCGGCGCGACGGCCTACGCCATCATATCGCTCATGCCACACAACACATACAGCATAACCGACGAGATAGCCCCTGGAGTGGTCAGGATGGCTGACGAGAGCGGCACAGCAGACACAAGGACACATATAACACTTAAACCCGGCAGCTATGAATGGGGAAACATCTGGAAGAAAACCGACACCCGTGACACCACGCCATAAGGCAATACAGCGCCTCACACTCGCCATAATCGTCGTGGCAGCCCTCGTCATGGCTGTCATAGGGACATGCCGTGGCAGCAAGGCTGGCGACACACCACAGCCGGTACATGTCTCTGACTCGACAATAATAATGGCCATACAGAGCCACTCAAGGCTCTATACGGCCGAGACGAGATGCCGGAAGAACATCAGCTTCTCTTCTGACAACGCCATACGCATCGACGTGGCGGGGATAAAGAAGGACATCGGGCTGCCGATGTCGAGGACAGCGTATGAGATACCCGTCATTGTCACCTACAAGGCCTTTATCGACCTTGAGAAGATAAGGCGTGGAGACATAGCCACAGAGGGCGACACCGTCATACACATCACACTCCCTGACCCTGTCATAACCGAGACGGCTGTCTGCATAGACCACGACAGAGCCTCGTACAGCAGACAGCTCTTCGGCAAGAAACTGACAGAGCAGGAGTATAACGCCCTCATCATAAAGGCCAAGGACGACGCATGGCGCGACCTCAGCCAGGCCGACCGTGAGGCCATGGTACACACCGCGAAGATATCAGCTACAGAGACTCTCATACCCATGATGAGGAAACTCGGCTTCAAGCACATCACCATCGACTACAGGAACGACTACACCATAATCCATAACGGCTGACAGGAGACACCCCCTCACATCGCCCCCCACACCCCCTCCCATCACCCCCACCACCCCCACCATCGCCATTGTGCCGTCCATACGGCGGCGATTCAATCGCCGCACACCCCTCCAACATAAAAGAAAACAACAACAAACAACACACGAATGAAGAGAACACTGACAGTCATAGCCATCATCATGACAGCCATGGCGCCGCTAAAAGCCCAGAACACGGCGACAGGACACAACCTCGACGTGGCAAAACAATTAGAGACATTCTCCACCATATACAACTATCTTGACATGATGTATGTCGATACGCTCGACGCGGAGAAGGTCGTCGGGAAAGGCATAAAGTCTATGCTCGCCTCGCTCGACCCCTACACCGAGTATTATCCCGAGAGCGAGACGAAGAACCTCAAGCGCATGATAACCGGGAAATACGGCGGCATAGGCTCTGTCATAGCCTTCAACTTCAAGGAGAACGCGTGTGTCATCGAGGAGCCTTACTATAACATGCCCGCACAGACAGCGGGGCTGAAGAAGGGTGATGTCATCGTCAGCATTGACGGCGAGGACATGACAGGTAAGGGCACGCCGTACGTCTCAGAGCATCTCAGGGGCGACGCCGGCACAAGCTTCATGCTCACCATCAAGCGTCCGGGAGAGAAGAGGCAGCGCAAGGTGAAGATAACACGCCAGACAATACAGAACCCCCCGCTCCCTTACTACGGTATGCTGACAGACTCCATAGGGTATATAGCATTCTTAGAGTTCACCGAGGGTTCGGCCAAGGAGATGCGCCACGCTGTCATCGACCTCAAGCGCCAGGGCATGCAGAGCCTCCTCCTCGACCTCAGGAACAACGGAGGAGGGTCGCTGACAGAGGCTGTCTCCATACTCAACATGTTCGTGCCGAAGGGCATGTCGATAGTCAAGACAAAGGGAAAGCTCACCAAGGCCAACCGTGAGTACAAGACCGGCGACCTCCCCATCGACACCATAATGCCCATCGTGTGTCTCGTGAATGGCAACACGGCGTCGGCAGCCGAGATAACATGCGGCACACTGCAAGACCTCGACCGGGGTGTCGTCATGGGCACGAAGACCTATGGCAAGGGACTTGTGCAGACACCTCTTGAGCTGCCGTACAACGCGAACATGAAGCTGACGACGGCACACTACTACATACCCTCCGGCCGGTGCATACAGGCGATAAACTATAAGGGAGAGGGAAGGCAGGAGATGGTGGCCGACTCGCTGCGCCGCGACTTCAAGACACTCCACGGGCGAACAGTGAAGGACGGCGGAGGAATAATGCCCGACATAAAGGTAGAGCCTGACTCGCTCCCGAACATCGTCTATTACCTCTCGGCCGCCGGGCTCGACTCGACGATGGTCATGATGGAGTATGTCGTCGATTATGTCAGCAAACACCCCACAATAGCCCCGGCACGCACATTCCGCGTCTCTGACGCCGACTATGAGGCGTTCAAGCAGAAAGCCATAAGCGACGGCTTCAAGTACGACCGCGAGAGCGAGCGCTTCCTCAAGGACCTCATAAAGGTGGCACGCTTCGAGGGATACTACGACCGTGCCAAACCTGAATTCGAGGCCCTGCAGAAGAAACTCACGCACGACCTCGCCGCCGAGCTTGACTATCACAAGGACATCATCTGCCAGTATCTGACATCAGAGATTGTCTCATGCTATTATTATCAGGCCGGCGCCGTGGAGAACGCGCTACAGTATGACAAGCAGGTGAAAGAGGCCGTCAAGCTCCTGCGCGACCCCGCGCGCTACGCCTCGCTGCTCACACCGGCGGGGAAGGAGTGACCTGACACCCCCATCGCTGACCCCGCGCCACTCCACCCATCACCCCCCACACCCTCTGACGGCCCTCCCGCCCCCTCATCCATGGCATACGCAAGCATACGGCGTGCCCCGACAGCTCATAGCGAATGAGCCGCCGGGGCACGCCGTTTGTGTTATGTATCGTTGTCATATATACATTCTCAATATCTTCCTTTATTGATATTGAGAATGGTGAACATGTATTTGACAGAGTATGTTTCGCCTGTGTGACGGGATTGATTCTCCACAGCTTATCTGAGACTAAGAAAACCAAATTATACCGATTATTCAAAAATAATTATTTTTTTTTAATAATCAGTATATCGGATGTGACAGTCAGGCGGGTACTGTTAGTCAAGAAGGTTAGTTTTTTCGTCGTATCTCTTTGTCTGTAAGCATTGTTGAGGCCATGTGGACAATATGATATGTGGATGTTATTTGTTGTGTTTCTTCGGCAGTGAGCATTGTTGAGGCCATGTGGAAAATACGATATGTGGATGTTATTTGTTGTATTTCTCAGGCAGCGCGCGCTGAAAGCGCAAAAGCCCTTAGCCCAGGGCAGAATGGAGCGAAGCGGAATGACACCCTGGGGATAAGGGTACAGGCAAGAGTCGCGCTGAAAGCGCAAAAGCGTTAATGCCCATAGGGTTTTCTACGCTTTTGCGCTTACAGCGCGTCATTGAATCACCGACATCCTAACCCAGGGTGTCGCTACGCTTGCCCTGGGCTAAGGGCTGTTGCGCTTTCAGCGCGCGCCGCTTGCCGACATTCGCTGAAATGCCGTTGCTCGTGTTGTCCTTAATTCATATTGGAGATAACACGCAATGTCCCGCATTCGTCTCTCGTCGTAGCGTCATTACATCCCCATACCATACCGCCTCACTGTCTCATTCGTACTGAATGAGAGCCTTAAAGGTACTGGATGACAATGCGAAAGGCACTGGATGGGCGAGCCATACAGTACCTTTCTGTCTGTGGGGTGATGTTTTCTTATGGTCAGATTATGGTGTTGGTAAATAGGGATAATGATATTTTCTGTCCTGAATATGACGTTGAATATGATGTCAGACAGTTATGTTGAGGGAGAGGGTGATGACGCCTTCCGCTCAGATTATTCCGTTGATGAAGATGATGAGGATGGCGATGGGGACAAGGGTCGTGGTGAGGAGATAGAACACCTGTGGGAAACGGCCGAGGCGGAGGTGGCCGTCGTTCGTCAGCATCCTCACGACACGCTCACGCCCCATGCGCCTCAGGAGGAGGCAGAGGAATATGCTGCCGAGGGGCATGGCGAACTTTGCGACGAAGAAGTCGCAGAGGTCGAAGAATCCCATGCCGAAGACTGTCACCCCAGACCAGTCGCCGAACGACATCGAGCAGCAGAACCCCGCCGCGCACGTCAGCACAGCAAGCAGGATGGCAGACATCGGGCGCGAGAGGCGGGTCTTCTCGCTTATGAAGGCCGTCGTTATCTCAAGCATGGAGATGCTCGACGTCAGGGCCGCCATGACAAGGAGGATATAGAACGCCACGGTGACGATGTAGCACAGCAGCGGTGTAGCCCCGAAAGCCTGCTGGAAGACATTGGGGAGCGTGATGAAGACAAGGGCTGGGCCGGCGTCGGGGCTGACACCGACACTCATGGCGGCGGGGAAGATGATGACACCGGCGAGGATGGCCACAAGGGTGTCGATGATGGCGACATGATAGGCGTCCTTGACGATGTTCACCTTGGGCGAGAAATACGACGCGTAGGTCATCAGCGTGCCGATGCCGACACTCAGCGTGAAGAACGCCTGGCCAAGGGCCTCAAGCCACACATGGGTGGTAATCTTCGAGAAGTCGGGATGGAAGAGGAACCTAACGCCCTCCATGCTGCCCGGGAGGGACAGCGAGCAGACGGCGAGGACGACGAGCAGCAGCAACAACAGGGGCATCATGATCTTCGAGCCGCGCTCTATGCCTTTCCTCACGCCGAGGATGACGATGGCTGTCGTCAGCGTGACGAAGGCCACGAGACACAGGAAAGGCTTCAGAGGGTCGGCAGTGAAGGAGGCGAAATCGGCGGTGAAATCGGCCGCGGTGCGCCCGAGGAGCGTGTCGGTTGCCGCCGCCCATGCGTATTTCAGTGTCCATCCCGCCACGACGCTGTAGTAGGCGAAGACGAGGAAGCCGCCCATGATACACATGATGCCGGCCGTAAGCCAGACGGCGCGCCCTATGCGGCCGCCCCTCTTCTCCAGGGCGAGGCGTTTGTATGTGTCGTAGGCGTTGGCGCGCGCCTCACGGCCGGTGGCCAGCTCGGTGATGAGCACGGGGACGGTGACGAGGGCTATACATATTATGTATATCAGGATGAACGCCGCGCCGCCGTTCTGGCCTGTCTCACAGGGGAAGCGCCAGATGTTGCCGAGGCCTACGGCGCTGCCCGCGGCGGCGAGGATGGCTCCCATGCGCGAGCCGAAGTGTTGTCTCTGTTCCATGTCGGTTGGTTGTTTCGGTGTCTTTTCGTGTTCGTCGGTTGATGGTGTGGAGAGGTGGCTGAGGCTGGCGTTGGCCGTCGGGATGCCTGCTGTCCGCCATGCCATAAACAAGCCGCCTCCCGCCTGCTGACACCCATGAGGGCGGCAGGGGGCGGGAGGCGGCAGTAAGGGCGGGCCACGCTTCCTGGCTGCAAAGTTATCACAAAAAGATTGACTATGCAAGAAAACGGGCGGCTTTTCGCGTTATTTGCTTACACTTTCACACTTTTCGGGCGATTTGAAGAACAGCGAGGCGACATATCCGACAACAAGGACGATGATGTGGCTATACACCCCGAGCATGTATTTTGAGTGGGTATAGTTCCACGGGCCGAAGTCGAGGAGCGCCTGTTTCGAGCCGTCGGGCATCTTCTGCGGTGAGGTCAGCATGGCGTAGGCGGTGAAGATGATGCACGCGATGAGGCCGATGTACAGTCCCTGCTTGTTGGCGCGCTTCGTGCCGAGGCCGAGGAGGAATATGCCGACAATGCCGGCCGAGAAGATGGCGTAGAACGAGAAGATGGTCTCAAGGACGGCACCACCGTGGCTGACAGCATACATGACGGCTATGCCTACGGCGCCGAGACCGGCCAGGACGACAACGAGACGCCCAGCGCGGAGCTTCGTCTTGTCGCTCACATCAGGGCGGAAACGCACGAGATAGTCCTCGACAGCGATGGCCGACAGGCAGTTGAGGTCGCTGTCGAGCGACGATATGGCGGCGGCGGCAATGGCGGCGATGATGATGCCACGCACGCCGAGAGGCAGCTGGGTGGAGATGAAGTGTGGGAAGACGGCGTCGGGCTTCATGCCCTCAATGGCCGCGTCGGGCGACAGCTGGTAGTAGGCGAAGAGCAGAGAGCCTACGAACATGAACATCGCCCATACCGGTACGGAGAGGAAAACACCGATGAAAGCGGCCTTTTTCGCACTGCGGTCGTCCTTCGCCGTGAGGTAACGCTGCACGATGGTCTGGTCTGTGCCGTACTTCTGGAGGGCGTAGAAGATGCCGTTGAAGGCCATCACCCAGAACGTTGTCTCGACAAAGTCCCACTCGAATGGGCCTATGCCTATCTTGCTCGTCTCGTACGGGCCCACCATTGTAGTCGCGTTCCATGCCGTGGAGAGGATGTCCGACGGGCCGTACGGCGTGCCTACGGCCGCGAGGAGCAGCACGACACAGAGCACACCGCCGCCTATGAGCAGTCCGCCCTGTATCACATCCATCCATATTATGGCCTCCATGCCGCCGAGGAAGGTGAGGAGGATTATCGTCACGCCGAGCACCGCGATGACCCAGTATATGTCAACGGCCATGAACTGTGACAGGGCCATGCTGACAAGGAAGAACACCGAGCCCATCTTCGTGAAATGGGTGAGGACGAAGGCGATGCTGCTGTAATAGCGTGCGAAGGCCCCGAAGCGGCGCTCGAAATACTCGTACGTCGAGAGACGTATGACACGGCGGAACAGCGGCACTATGATTCCGATAAGCGCGACAAGGACTATAGGCACCATAAGGCCCTGGACAAGCAACACCCAGTTGCCGCCATACGCCGCGCCAGGGTAGGCGAGGAATGTCACGCTCGATATCAGCGTGGCGAAGATGGACATGCCGACGGCCCATACAGGCACTTTGCCCGAGCCGGTGAAATAGTGGGATGTGTCTTTCTGACGGTGGGAGAAATAGACGCCCATACCGATGGCGAGGAGGATGGAGGCTATGACGATGACATAGTCAACCCAGTGCATCCCGCCCGTAGAGGTTAACAGAGAATACATGTTGTTTTGTTTGGTGATAGGGTTGGTTAGGTTTTATGGTGGGGGTGGAGATACGTGATGGTGGGGGTGGAGATACGTGATGGTGGGGTGGGGAAACGTGGTAAAGGGGTGGATGAGGGGTGGATGAGGGGATGGCGGCGATTGAATCGCCGCGGTATTGACGGCATAAGGGGAAGGGAGGTGTCCTTGGCCACTGTTCTGGGCGGTTCCGCCGCCCAGCCCTCCATCTACGCGCTGGCACGGGAGGTGTCCCCGGCCACCGTTCTGGGCGGTTCCGCCGCCCAGCCCCGTCCTTCCAGAAAGCAGGGAGAGGCGGCCCAGGGGCAGCGTCAGACCGCCCTGTGAGGCCGCCACTCCGTTGCTCGTCGGGAGGAGGAGCCTTACTCCTCTGTTATCACTTCTGCCGCCTCGCGTATCGCCTGCTCCTCGGCCTCAGAGAGCCTGGTGAGGGGCATGAGCATGTCAGGCGTGCAGAGGCCGCGTGTCTGCATCATCACCTTCAGCGCTGTCAGCGACTGTCCGAGTGTGCGTCCCGCCTGGTATAGCTTGGCTATCTCGTTCGTCTCGTCCTGCAGACGGTTGGCTGTCTCCATGTCTCCGCTGACAGCCGCGTCGTAGAGGCGGCGGAACATGCCCGGCACGAAGTTGCCCGTCGAGGGCACGATGCCGTTGCCGCCAAGCTCAAGCGAGCGGGCCGACTGGGCTGCCCAGCCGCAGAAATACGCGAAGTCATCGCGTTTCTTGGCTATCGCGATACACTGTTCCATGCGCTCCATGTCACGCTCAGAGTCTTTCAGACCGACGATGTTCTCGTGTTGTGAGAGACGCTCGATGACATCGACAGGTATGGACATGTGGGTTGTCGCCGCGATGTTATAGAGCATGAGAGGGCCTTTGATAGAGTCGGCGAGACGGCGGTAGTAGTTCTCCATCTGCTCGGGTGTCAGCGAGTAGTAGCTTGGCAGGGTGGCCACGATGACGTCAGCGCCGCTCGCGCTGTAGTAGCCGGCCTGCTTCAGCTGTTCGAGGAAACAGTTGCCGGTCAGTCCCGCATATACCGTTATCTTGCCCTCGGCGGCCTTCACGGCTGTCTCTATCAGCTCCTGGCCGTCCATTGTCGAGACAGAGTTGCCCTCGCCGGTGGTGCCCATGAGGAGGGGTGAGACACCGGCTGATACGAAACTCTTGATGATACGCTCTACTGCGGCCTTGTCGAGGAATCCGCTTGGTGTCACAGGGGTCACCATGGGGACCACGACACCGTTGTATTTGCTGCTGTTCATAGTTGTATGTGTTTTTAAGGATTATTGTCTGGAATGATGTGTTCCTGTCAGTGATGGCCTGCCGTTGGGGCTTCCCTTGCTTGCCGGAGAGCCTTGCTCGTCGGGCAGAGGGGCTTGACGGGCGGCTCGGCCTGTGGCCTCTCGGTGGGCCGGTCAGTCAACCTTGATCTTCAGCTTCTGCCGTATATCGGTCGATGAGGCTCCGACGTACAGCGTGAATGTGCCTGGCTCAAGCCGCCATCCGCCTGTCGTCTCGTCCCAGAACATGAGGTCCTGGCGGCTGATGGTCATCTTCGCCGAGACTGTCTCGCCCGCTTTCACGGCGACTTTCTGGAACGCCTTCAGCTCTTTCAGAGGGCGCACGACGCTGCATTTGTCATCGCCCACGTAGAGCTGGACAGTCTCCTTGCCGTCGCGTGTGCCGGTGTTGGTGACAGGAACGGTGACGGTCCATGTGTCGCCCTCTGTGGTGACAGACGGCTTGCCGTATTTGTATGTCGTGTAAGAGAGTCCGTGGCCGAAGGGGAAGAGGGCGGGGATGCGCTTCGTGTCGTGCCAGCGGTAGCCGACAAGGATATCCTCGCGGTATATCTCCTTGATTGAGTCGCCGGGGTAGCAGAGTGCGTCAAAGCTGTGTGCGCCGTTGTCCTCCAGGCGTTTCGGGAATGAGAAGGGCAGTTTGCCCGAGGGGTTGACATCGCCCGAGAGGATGTCGGCAATGGCGTAGCCGCCTTCCGAGCCGGGGTACCATGCCTCGACTATTGCCGCCATGCCCTTTATCCACGGCATGGCAAAGGCGTTGCCCGTGAGGAACACTCCGGCGACAGGCTTGCCGGTGGCTATGAGGGCGTCGATGAGCTTGTCCTGGGCGAAAGGCAGGTTGAGGCCGGTGCGGTCGCCGCTCTCACAGTCCTGCCGCCAGTTCTTGTTCAGTCCGCCGACGTATATGATGAGGTCGGCCTCCTCAGCCGCCTTGACAGCCTCTGCCCGCAGCGAGTCATAGAGGGCGTCAGGGTACAGCTCTTCCTTGCCATAGACAGAGGCGCCGCTGCGGTATCCCTCTGCATACGTCACCGTGCTGCTCTTGAACCGCTCGCTGATGGCCGTCAGCGGCGATATGACACGCTTCGGCTTCAGCTCTGACGAGCCACCGCCCTCGCTGAGATTCCTCACGCCGTTCTCGCCGACAACGAGTATGCGCCTGTACTGCCCGTCGGCTATGGGGAGGAGAGCGCGGCCGGTCTTCGCCCAAGGAGAGTTCTTCAGGATGACGATACCCTCGGCGGCTATCTCGCGTGCGGCGGCATAATGCTCTGGCGTGCAGAGCGAGCCGTAGGCGCGGTTGCGGTTCATGGAGGTGCGGAAGATGAGGCGCAGGATGCGTGATGCCTGCTCGTCGAGCACCTTCATGTCCACCTCGCCCCTCGCTAATGCCTCACGGTAGGGGCGCGCGAGGTAATAGTCGTCGTAGCTGAAGCCCTCGGCCTCTGATGTCAGGCCGTTGGTGTATGAACCCATCTCGACATCCATGCCGGCACGTGCGGCGGGGACAGTGGAGTGGACCGCTCCCCAGTCAGAGACGACAACGCCGTCCCACTGCCACTCGTCCTTGAGTATTTTCCTCAGGAGATACTCATTGTCGCACAGCCATTTGCCACGAGCCTTGTTATACGAGCACATGAATGTCCACGCCTTCGCCTCGACAGCGGCGGCCTTGAAGGCAGGGAGGTAAATCTCCCTCAGGGCGCGCTCAGAGACCTCCACGTCGATATGCCCGCGCCACAGCTCCTGGTTGTTCAGCGCGTAGTGCTTGACAGAGGCTCCGACACCATTCGCCTGAAGAGCCTTGATATACGGCACGGCGAGCCGGGCGGCGAGGTGTGGGTCCTCGCCCATATACTCGAAGTTGCGGCCGTTGAGAGGGGTGCGGTAGATATTCACGCCGGGGCCGAGGAGAACACTCTTGTTACGGTAGGCCGCCTCCTCGCCGACAGACTTGCCGTAGAGGGCCGCCATGCAGGGGTTCCATGTCGCGGCGAGACATGTGAGGGCGGGGAATGCCGTGCAGGAGTCGCTCGTCCACTCGGCGTAGCCCCAGTCGTTCCAGTTTATCTCGGCACGCACACCATGGGGGCCGTCGCTCCATGACAGCTCGGGAATGCCCAGACGGGGACATCCGGGAGAGGTGAACTTGCTCTGTGCGTGGCACATCGCCACCTTCTCTTCCATAGTCATGCGCCCGAGGGCATCCTTCACACGCGCCTCGATAGGCTGGGACGCGTCGAGGTAAACAGGCTGCGGATGCGATTGACAACAATCCTGTGCCATGGCCGAAGGGCCGGGCAGGAACAACGGAGCGGCAAGAATGGCCGCGAGAATAGTGATACGTGACATATTCAGTTTTGTATTGTTAGGTTGATTCGGTTAGGTCATGGCTTTTTGAGGATGGGGACCTGACATGCTCCGGCAGAGAGAATGTAATGGGGAGGGACAGCACCATATTGGCAGCAGAATAAAACCCTGTCCATGTGTGAGCAAAAGCACGCCCGATTGTCGGCAAAGGTAACTATTTTATTTCAAATCTCAAAATATATGGACTATCTATTTGGATGTTTCGAGATAATAATGTATCTTTGTGCGGAGAAACAGATAAAAAACATCAATGTACAATACATACACTCTGCCCAACGGCCTCCGCATCATCCAGAGGCCGTCAGAAGGTGATGTCATATACTGTGGATATGCCATAGCGACAGGCACACGCGACGAGATGAACGGCGAGGAGGGACTGGCCCACTTCTGCGAGCACGCATCGTTCAAAGGCACACAACGACGCAAATCATCACAGATAATAAGAACTCTGGAAGAGCTCGGAGGAGAGCTGAACGCTTATACCAACAAGGAATCGACAGTATATTACTGTGCCATAAGGCGTGAGCATCTCGCCCTCGCCATCGACCTCCTGACCGATATGGTGTTCCATTCTGTCTTCCCGGAACATGAGCTTGAGAAGGAGAAGGAGGTGATATGCGACGAGATAGAATCGTATAACGACACCCCGGCCGACCTTATCTACGACGATTTCGAGAACATCATATTCAGCGGACACCCGCTCGGCCACAACATCCTCGGCACGAAAGAGACGGTGAGGGCTTTCGGCCATGACGACGCCATGCGCTTCACAAGGAGGCATTACACCCCCCAGAACACGATATTCTTCCTCCACGGCGACCCCAAGGCCCACACTCTTCGCCCCGCTGACACCATAAAGCCTGTCATTAAGGCCATAGAGAAAGCGTTCAAGAAATACCCCCTCGAAGCTGCCACAAACGGCACAGAGAACACCATGCCTGGCAATACAGCGAGTGTCAATGGCAATACAGCGAGCGGCTATAACAACACAGAGGGCGCCAATGACAGTACAGAGGGCGCCAGTGACAACACAGAGGCCACCGTTCCGGGCGGTTCCACCGCCCGTAAATCCCCCTCTCCCCACCACGCAACCTACCACCAGGCTCACGTCATCATGGGGCGTGAGGCATACGGCATACACCATCCCCACCGTCTCGCCCTGAGCCTCCTGAACAATATCCTTGGCGGGCCGGCCATGTCGTCGCGCCTCAATATGGCGCTGAGAGAGCGCAACGGGCTCGTATATACCGTTGAAAGCTCGATGACAGCCTACGGCGACACAGGCATATGGGCGGTTTACTTCGGCTGTGACACCCACGATGTCAAGCGGTGCCAGCGTCTCGTCAGGCGTGAGCTGGACAAGCTGATGACAACACCCCTCTCACCACGACAGCTGGAGCAGGCCAAGAGACAGATGAAGGGGCAGATAGCACTGTCGATAGACTCACGGGAGTCGTTCGCCCTTGACTTCGCCAAGTCGTTCCTCTTCCATGGATGGGAGAAGAATGTCGAGGAGCTTTACAGGAATATCGATGCCCTCACAGCCGACGAGCTACAGACCGTGGCACAGGAGATCTTCGCACGTGAGGGAATGGAAGTGCTTGAATACTAAGCACACGAAAGCCGGAACCCAGCCCCGGGAATAATGACTGACAACATTTACTAATTTACATAACCAATACAAATTTTTATGAAAAGACTTTTACTTACGCTGCTTGCCGTGGTCGTGGGTGTCGTCACCCATGCCACCGACTACAAGCTCGTGACCGATGTCTCGCAACTGGAAGTGGGAGCGAGGTATCTGGTTGTGGGTAGGTACAACTCTTCAGGAGAAGAGATTACTTATGCCTTAGGACCAAAAACTGGCAGCAACAACTATCGAGATGTCGTTGCAGTTACTGAGAATGGTGGTGCTATTAGTATCACAGATGAGAATGTAAGCCCATTGACTCTTGTAAGTAGTAACAACGATGATTACCCTTATGTATTACAGGATGGAGAGAATGGGTATCTTTATTCTAATTCAACATCAGGTAATAATGTAGGTCTTACTGATGACATCACAGAAACAAAAGCTTTTATTAATATTGCGATGAATGAAGACCAAACATTCAAAATCACATACAACAATATTAATACAAAGCAGGCAAAGAATTATCAACTCCAATTCAACAACCAAAAGGGTTCTTTAAGATTCTCTTGTTATGCTGGTACAATGAAAGATGTTTATCTCTACAAGGAGGTAACCGGTGCCACAGATCCCGACCCTGACCCCGACCCTGACCCTCAACCCGAGGAGAAGACAGTCTATTGGGACAACAGCTTTACTAACTGGAGCACGGTCTATGCCTACGCATGGAAGGACGGCTCAGACCCTGTGGAGAACAACGCCCTATGGCCTGGACAACAGCTGACAGAGCGGACAGCCGACGGACTGTATGTCTTCAAATACACAGGCGACTGGGACAAAATCATCTTCAATAACGCCAGCGGAAGCCAGACAGCGGACAAAGACCTCGTGGCCGGCACAACATACGACGGCTATAAGGCTCCGGGCAACGTCTATCTCATGGGCAACCTCGACGGAATAAACGAGTGGGACCCAGCCTCCGGACTGGAGATGACAGACAAAGGCAACGGCGTATATGAGGCCGATGATGTCGAGATACTCGACGCTCTGGGCATTTCAGGGACATTCTGCATAGTGACTGAGTTAGGCTCATGGGAGACCGTCAACGCCAACCGCTATGGCCCCGAGACTGACGCGACAAGCCTTAATGTAGGCGACATCGCCGACATGGTGAAGAAAGAAGAGACTGCATGGCGTCTCCCCGTAGGCATGTATAAGATCACTGCCGACCTCAGGAAAAACAAACTGACCATCAGCGAGGCTTCAAACCCCATCTACCGCCTCGCAGGACTTAGCAGCCTGACAGACACCTACACAGGAAAGGTTGTCACGCTGAAGGCTCCTGCCACAGCTGTCGCACAGCTCGGCAAGAACCTCTGGATAAAGGACGAGACGGGATGGATGCTCGTCTATGGCACCATCGACCAGACATACACTAACGGAGACATCATACCCGCCGGATATGGCGGCACATACAAGCTGTATAACGGTCTGCCTGAGCTGCAGAACCCTACAGGATTCGTGACCCCGGCAGAGAACAACGGCGCTGTGGAGCCTGCGACAGTGACAGCGGCGGCAGTCGCCTCACAGCCTCTCAACAGCTACATCGAGCTGACAGGAAAGGTGGAAGGCTCTGGCCGCAACTACACCCTGACCGACGAGACGGGCGAGGCTGCCATCTATACCCCGTCGGCCGACTTTGAGATGGCTACTGGCGAGAAAGTCCTCGTGCGTGGCTTCGTCTCTGTATATGCCAAGGGCGAGACGACAACATATCAGATTACGCCGATTTCATCGGAGGAAATCATCGAGCCATCGACTGTCAACACCGTCTTCTTCGACAACACCAACAGCAAGTGGGAAGTTGTCTATGCCTACGCATACAAGGCCGGCTCAGACCCTCTCGTGAACAACGCCGAGTGGCCTGGAGTGAAGATGACAGAGGTGACAGAGGAAGGACTGCTGAAGATAGAGCTTGACAAGGAGTTCGACACAGTGGTCTTCAACGAGAAATCTGTCGCCGAGGGCAAGAAGACCGATAACCTCGCCATTGTTGACAAGAAGGTTTACTCTGTCGAAGCCACTGTCGAGCCGGTGGAGACAAACACCGTATTCTTCGACAACACAGAGAGCGGATGGGAGAAAGTCTATGCCTACGCATGGAAGGAAGGCTCTGACCCACGCACAGAGAACGCCGCATGGCCTGGCGTGGAGATGACCGGGACAGAGGACGGAAAGCTGAAGATAGAGCTCGAGAAGTCGCTCGATATGGTTGTCTTCAGCAACGGTGCGACAACGGGCGATATACTTGTCAAGACCACCAACTTCACCATCGTTGACAAAGAGACATACCATTATACAGCGCCAGAGACACCTGCCGAGGTGAACACCATATACTTCAACCCGCAGAACTGCAAGTGGGAGAAAGTCTATGCCTACGCCTATGTCAAGGCCGACCCTGCCGACAAGAACGACTCATGGCCAGGACAGGAGATGACAGAGATGACCGCGGAGGGCCTCCTGAAGCTCACTCTCGACAAGAGATTCGACCAGGTGGTCTTCAACAACGGATTCTTCAACGACGACGAGGGCAAGGAGCAGACCCGCAACTTCGTCGTCGAGGACAACATGATATACGGTATGCCGGTAGAGCCTGAGGAGCCTACAGGCACCAACACCATATACTTCGACAACACCGAGGGCGGATGGAAGCATGTCTATGTCTATGCGTTAAAGGAGAACTCTGACCCGCTGGTGAACAACGCCGAATGGCCTGGCGTGGAGATAACCGAGCAGACAGAGGACGGCCGCTATATCGCTGTCCTCGAGAAGAGGCTCAACAAGGTCATCTTCAACGACGGCGAGGTGGCCGGCAAGAGAACTGTCAAGGAGGACATCGTTGACGGCATGACATACTCTATGCCTCACGTGGAGCGTAACACCGTTTATTTTGACAACTCTAACAGCAACTGGAAGAATGTCTATGCCTACATCTGGCGCACCAACTCTGACCCTGTCGATGAGCTGATGTCATGGCCTGGCATACGCATCGACGAGGTGACAGAGGAAGGTCTCTTCAAGCTCGCCATCGATAAGCGGTATGACATGATTGTCTTCAACAACGGCCTTGACGGCGATGAGGCCCACCAGACCTACGACCTCGTCATCGAGGACAACAAGACATATATCCATGAGGGCGACCCTCTGAAGCCTATCACAGGCGACATCTACCTCATCGGCGACATCCCTGGCCACCAGTGGGACCCTGCATACAAGGGAGCGAAGCTGACAAACAATGGCGACGGGACATACGACATTAAGGATGTCGTGCTCGATGGCACAGAGAAGGCTTACTTCGCCTTCGCACAGAGAATGACAGGCGAATGGGAAGATATCAACAACAGCCGCCTCGCGCCGACAGAGCGTGACCTCATGGTGACACTCGGCGAGGAGTATGACATGCTGAGGAATGTCGATGCGTCATGGGCTATAGAGCCGGGCATATACGACATGCACCTGGATATAAACACCATGAAGCTCGTCGTGACAAGGGCATTGTCAACTTATCCGCAGAAACTCTATATCATAGGCATGGTGAAGGGCCACGAGTGGACCAACCAGAACTCTGGCGACCCAGAGCCGATGACAATGGTAGAGCCGGGCGTGTATAAGCAGGACAACGTCGTCATAACAGGCAACGGAGAGATGCGCCTCGCCACTGCCTTGGGCACATGGGACATCGTGAACGCCCACAGCTACGGCCCGGCGACAACAGGCACCATGCTTGTCGATTACGGAGTGGAGTACAGCTTCGGGAAGACAGAGTACAGCCTGTGGCTGATCAATCCGGGACGCTACTCGTTCACCGTCGATTTCAACACCATGACAATATCTTACGAGCCATACGACATCCCTGAGAAGATGTATGTCATAGGCGACATAAAGGGCCACATATGGGCTCCGGACTATGACGGAGCTGTCATGACACAGAAGGCCGAGGGCATCTACGAGGCCAAGGGCGTGGAGCTTGACGCCGTGGAGAACGCTTACTTCACCATCGTCGAGGAGCCTAACATGGACTGGGATATGGTCAACGCCCACAGATACGGCCCTGCCACCGACGCACAGGAAGTGGCTGCCGGAGTGGAGACAGCGGTGTCAAGAGCTGCGACAGCATGGAGGACAGCGCCAGGAACATACACCATGACATTCGACCGTGACCTCATGAAGCTCACCATCACCAAGGAGACATCGACCGGCATCAACACCATCGACGCCGCTGAGGGCAGCACAGAGCGCTACAACCTCCAGGGCATGAGGACCGACGGCCGCCAGCGTGGCATCGTCATCCTGAGGAAGGGTGGCAAGACTGTCAAGCAGATGGTAAGATAAGAACCACAGCAAGGGAAAATGACATAGCACGGGCTCCGTGATGTGGACAACACCCACGGAGCCTTCCTCTGACCGGGCAGGAGGTGAACGCGTATCATAGGCGTTTGCCTCCTGCTTTCATGTTTGCCGCGCCCTCATACTTCCGTACATTCTCAAATATGGCAATATGATATCAGATGAACGGCAATTTCTCGGGGTGTTTATCTCGATTTAGATGATATTTTCGTAATTTTGCACACATACATAACTAATTTACAGCCCTAACCCAGCAGCCTCTCGGCCCTAACCCTGCTGCCTTTCAACTTCAGGCCAGCACAGCCCCGCCGTCCTGCCCGTAGGCGCCCAGAGGGCGGAAAGATGCCTTTTTCGGATGAAAATTTGGTGGAACGGAGAAAAATAACTACTTTTGCAACCAACATCAACATACACAGAACGTAACACAACAGACAATAATGAAAACAAGACTATTCTCCGCCATCGGCATAACGCTTATGGCGGCCATGATGACAGCCTGCAAGGGAGAGAAATTCAATGTCGAGGGCGAGATAACCAACGCCGCCGACTCGACACTCTACTTTGAGAATGTATCGCTCGAAGGCCCTGTCGCCCTCGACTCTGTCAAGCTGACATCTGACGGCAAATTCTCGTTCTCTGCCGACAAGGCCGACGCTCCCGAATTCTACCGCCTGCGCATTGCGGGACAGATAATAAATATCTCTGCCGACTCGACAGAGACTGTCACGGTGAAGGCGAAGTACCCCGAGATGGCGTGGAACTATGAGGTCAGCGGCTCAGAGAGCTGCAAGAAGATACAGGAGCTGGCATACAAGCAGATAGACTTGCAGAACAGATGCATCGCCATAGACCGCAACCCGACGCTCAGTGTGCGCAACGCCAACGACTCGATAGAGAAGCTCATCGAGGCATACAAGCGCGACATCAGGGAGAACTACATCATACGCGAGCCTATGAAGGCATACGCCTACTTCGCCCTCTTCCAGGCCATCGGCTCACGTCTCATCTTCAACCCCCGCGAGAACCGTGACGACATAAAGATGTTCGCGGCCGTAGCGACATCATGGGACACATTCTATCCCGAGGCCGAGCGCGGCAAGAACCTCCACAACATAGCCATAGAGGGCATGAAGACCGTGCGCATCGTCGATAACAACACCCGCGGCCTGCAGGTGGAGGCAAGCAAGGTGAGGGAGACAAACATCATCGATCTCAGCCTCATAGACAACAACGGCAACGAGCGCAAGCTCTCAAGCCTCAAGGGGAAGGTTATCATCCTCGACTTCCACTCGTTCGAGGGAGAAGGCTCGGCACAGCGCATCATGACGCTCCGCTCGCTGTATAACAAATACCACGCCCAGGGACTGGAGATATACCAGGTGGGTCTCGGCACGAACGAGCACTTCTGGAAGACCTCTGTCGCCGCCCTGCCATGGGTCTGCGTGTATGACAAGAGCGGCCAGTCGGCTGTCATGTATAACGTGCAGAGCATACCGACATTCTTCCTCCTCAACAGAGATTGCACGCCTGTCAGACGCGACGTGCAGATCAGCGATATAGACAAGGAGATACAAAGCCTGCTGTAAGGACAAGCAACATTATACAGGGATGACAGCCACAAACTGAAAACCCAACGCTCCGGAGCAAGAGACTGGCCGCCCAGAAGCGCGGACACGGCTCATGCCCCGGAGGCTTTTTTATAAGATATAAGGTTATATCCTCCGGGTGGTCCGGGTTATCCGGATAATCCGGATAATCTGGAACGTCCGGGACACCCGGAGCATCCGGAGCCTCCGGAATCTCCAGAAGCCCCGGAACCTCAGGCAAACCCTGACCCACGACTATGCGACAACGTATCATAAACCTCATGCGCACATGGAAGCTTCCTGTCTCCATGCTCTGCGGCATACTGCTCTACCTCATCTTCGAGGCCGTCATCCCCGAGCCCGACATTGTGCCCCTGTACAGTGTCGTCTCACACATCATACAGCCCGTCCTTATCTTCGCCATGCTGACACTCTCCTTCCTGAAGGTCAGCCTGCACGACCTCAAGCCCCACCGCTGGCATGTCGTCGTGCTCACGCTCCAGGCCCTGCTCTTCGCCCTCTGCTCTATGGCGGCCCTTGTGGCGGGCGACAGCGGATGCCATCAGCTGAAGATAATCCTTGAGGGCGCGATGCTCTGCTTCATATGCCCCACAGCGACGGCGAGCGCCGTCATAGTGCAGAAACTGGGAGGCTCGCTGAGCGGGATAGTGACATATATCGTCGTCTGCAACACCATGGTGGCTGTCGTCGCCCCCGCTTTCCTCACTCTCGTCGAGCCGCACGCCGGGATGGACTTCACGACCGAGCTGTTCCTCATCATGGGCAAGGTCTTCCCCCTCCTCCTGTGCCCTCTCGCCCTCGCCGTCATGATACAGCATTACGCGCCGCGTCTGCGCGACCGTCTCCTCTCCATCCCCGACATGGCCTTCTACCTGTGGCTTGTGGCTCTCGCCCTCGCCATCACTGTCACGGTGAGGACCATCGTCATGAGCCATATCGCGCCCCTCACGCTCCTCGGACTGGCCTTTGTGAGCCTCCTCAGCTGTGTCGTGCAGTTCTGGGCAGGACGGCGCACAGGGACACGCCTCGTACAGCCCACGAAAGACCCCGCGCTGTGGACCCGCCACGAGTATGACCCCTCGACATTCGTGACGGCCGCAGAACGCTCGGCCATAACAGCCGGACAGGCCATGGGACAGAAGAACACCGTCTTCGCCATCTGGATGGGGCTGATGTTCCTCGACCCCGTGACGAGCGTGACAGGCGGTTTCTACAGCATCTGGCATAATGTCGTCAACTCATGGCAGCTATACAAGAGGCAGAAAGCAGTAGGGCAGTAGGGCAGGACGGCAGGGTAGGCCGGAACGGCCGAAGGACATCCCGGCACTGCATATATAAGAGGGAAAACACGGCCTATATGCACTGAATGACAGCCCAAGACAGTACCAATGAGCCACTCATCCAGTATCTCTTGCCTCCCCATCCAGTATCTCTTGCCGTCTCATCCAATACAAAAGGAACGGAAAAATGTCACAATAATTTAACATGGCGTTTGACACAAGAATGACACAAAACCATTAACTTTGCAGCTGTAACATAAAAGCAAAAACATAGAGACCATCATGGAGAAGACTTACACGAAAATACTTGTCGTAGATGACGAGCAGGACCTTTGTGACATCTTGCAGTATAACCTTGAGGCAGAGGGATATATCGCCGACACAGCCAACTCGGCCGAGGAGGCCCTGCTCCTGCCGCTGACCGACTACAGCCTCATTCTTCTCGATGTCATGATGGGCGAGATGTCGGGATTCCAGATGGCACGCCGCCTGAAAGCGGACACCGCCACAGCCGATATACCTATCATCTTCATCACCGCCCTCGACACTGAGGACCACACCGTCCGCGGCCTCGACATCGGCGCCGACGACTATATAGCCAAGCCACTCAGCATGAAAGAGGTCATGGCGAGGGTGAAGGCCGTGCTGAGAAGGACACAGCACACCGACGAGCAGCCGGAGGACGGATGTATCGTGTATGACAGGATGCGCATCGACGACAACTCAAAGACCGTCACGATAGACGGCACAGACATACAGCTGACAAAGATAGAGTATAAGATTCTGACACTCCTCGTGGAGCACTCAGGCAAAGTCTTCTCGCGCGAAGACCTCCTGCGCCGCTGCTGGCCGACAGACACGTATGTCCTCGACCGCACCGTCGATGTCAACATAACACGCCTCAGGAAGAAGATAGGCATATACGGCAAACAGCTAAAGACACGATTCGGATATGGATACACATTCGAGAAATGACGCCACAGACACCCAACACGACCCCCAGGGAGAGACACTCGTGAGGGAATGGAGACAGGCCGCGCGGCGGAAAGGATTCTCACGCCACTTCGCACAGAACCTCTTCCTCAGCGTAGGCTCCGTCTTCCTCGTCTTCGTCCTCTCGTTCTGCCTATACCAGTACCGCCGCGAGAAAGAGTTCAAGACAGACATCATGCACTCCAGGCTGCTGATGTATATCTACGAGATGAGGCAGACACTCGGGAAGAAGCTGACCGACGACAAGGCCTTCAGAGGCTACATAGCCTCGCACAACATACAGGGGCTCCGCGTTACGGTAACCGACCGCCACGGCAAGGTCATCATCGACAGCAGCGAGAAGGATGTCTCGCGCATGGCAAACCACAGCACACGCCATGAGATACGCGAGGCGCTCATACACGGCAACGGCTATGACATCAAGCGGCTATCGGCCTCCACCCACGAGACATACTTCTACTCGGCAGCCCTGACAGGCCCCTATGTCGTGCGCGTCGCCGTCCCATACTCGGCCGAGCTGACCCGCTCCCTGCAGATCGACCACTCGTATATATGGTATGCGCTCGCCGTAACCGTCATCCTCGGCATAATACTCTACCGCTACACCTCGCGCATAGGCAGCCACATAGGCTATCTGCGCGAGTTCGCTGTCATGGCCGAGAACGGTGAGGAGCTCGACCACGAGCTGGAGCGCCGCCTCCCTGACGATGAGCTGGGCGACATATCACACACCATCATAACCCTCTACTGGAAACAACGGCACAGCGAGGAGGAGAAGATACGCATAAAGCGACAGCTCACACAGAACGCCGCACACGAGCTGAAGACACCCGCGGCGAGCATACACGGATACCTTGAGAGCATCCTCTCACACCCCGACATGCCACAGGAGAAGCGCCAGCACTTCCTCGAACGCTGCTACGCACAGAGCGAGCGCATGACAAAGCTCCTGCTCGACATGGCCGCGCTGACACGCCTCGACGACATCGACGCCGCCAGCGGCACAGGGACACCGGCGGCAAAGGCCAGCGCCCAGGAGGTCAACGTGTGCGCCATAATCCACTCAGCGCTCGACGACACCGCCCTGCAGCTGAGCGAGAAAGGCATAAGGCCACGCACATACCTGCCCGACAATATAACGATGACGGCCGACCCGAGCCTCATATACAGCATCTTCCGCAATCTCATAGACAACGCCATAGCATACGCCACAGGAGCCGACACCCTGACAATAAAGGCATGGAAAGCCCCTGCCGACACGCCTGGCAACACCCCCGCCCACATCCCCTTGCACCGTGACGACGCCCACTCCCTCAGCCCTTCGCGCCGCGCCCCACAGTCCACGTCCATCCCCTTGTGCCGTCAATACAGCGGCGATTCAATCGCCGCGGATCCTCTCCCCCATGCCCAGCCTCCCGTCGGCGAGACAGTCTATAACTTCCTTGTCTGCGACAACGGGCAGGGTGTCGAGCCACAACACCTGAAGCACATCTTCGAGCGCTTCTACCGCATCGACAAAGGCCGCTCGCGCAAGCTCGGAGGAACAGGTCTCGGCCTCGCCATAGTCAAGAACGCCGTCACCGTATATGGCGGAACATGCCGTGCGGAGACAACACCAGGCGGCGGTCTGACAATACGCTTCTCGCTCAGGACAAAAGCCACAGGCGCATAAGCCGCCCCCGCATCCACCCCGCCATGATAAGTCCATCTCCTCATTCTTTATTAAAAAAAGCATGGGGAGATGGATTTTGTATGTCAAAATATTGGCTGACAGGAATAAAATCTGTACCTTTGCAACGTGGTATGCGCTGATGATGGGATATCATCGGCCAGCCTTTGTTCTAAAAAGCAAATCAATCAACAACGTATATTATTAATAAAAAGCAATCGAACATGAGAAAGACTTTACTCCTGTCATTCGTCATGCTCCTCTCTTCGGTGTGCCTCATGGCACAAAACCTGAAGGGCGAGCTGACCAATGTGACAACATTAAAGAAGCCAGGCGCCATAACACGCGCACTGACAGACAAGTACCTATGGGGCTACTATGATGGCGGACAAGCAGGCTATATGGGACCGACATCCACCATGACCTACGACCTCTGCATCTATGTCCCCGGCGACAAGCAGTTCACCGGAGCGACATTTGCCGGCATCTACTTCCCTATCATACAGACTGACATCAAGTCAGCAAAGGTATGGGTAAGGAATGGTCTTACAGAGGCTAACGTCTATGAGGAGACAGTGAGCAACCTGACCGTTGGAGACTTCAACCAAGTCATCTTCAAACAGCCCGTCAACATACCGGCAGAAGGCGCATACATAGGCTTCACCATCACGACAGCACAGGGCGGAGTGACACTCGGCATAAACCCTGACGGCAATTACGGACAGTCGTTCATCATCACCGGGGGATACGTCTATGACGCCGCGATGTTCGGTTACGGCCCCGTTCCCATGTACGCTATCGTCAGCAATATCGACCTCCAGCCGTCAGCATGGCTCACACCAGAGAAATCATACATCGTAGCGAAGGCAGGAACACAGTGCGAGATGGATGCCATGGTGACACTCGGCTCGCCAGAGGAGATAAAAAGCTTCACACTCGAAGTGGACAACGGAGAGAAGAAAGAGACCGTTGACTGCACGCTGGACGGCGCGCTCCAGGCCCTCCGCACAGACGTCCAGTTTGACTTCACATACACCGCGCCGGCAGCTGTCAGCACAAACCACAACCTGAAGGTCACGGTGACAAAGATAAACAACACGCCCAACACAGCCAAGGACGCCACGCTCACCATACCTCTCATGACCGTCAGCCGCGAGGCCGTGCGCCGCAATGTGGGCGAGATAATAGCCTCTACGACAAGCGGAGACTCCCCGCTCGGATGGGCAGGAAACGAGGAGGCGAAGGCTCTCTATCCGGACAATTATATCGGAGTCGTGCTGCACCAGAGCGACGATACCGACCCAATGTACATCGCCCCAGACAAATACTACAGACACGGAGGCGAGAAAGACGGCATAGGATACTTCCTGCTCAACAGACAGTATGCCGATGAGGGCGAGATGATATGCGAGTACCTTGACGAGGTGGCCGACGAGCTGCCTATAGCCGACATAACAGCAAAGGCCATGTGGACATCTGACGACAAGACCGCCGTAAGGATAACATCCGAGGTGACAGCCCTCACAAACGATATCGGCGACATGAAGGTAAGCTATATCCTGACAGCCGACGACCTGAAGAGCGTCACCACCGCGTGGAAACAGGCCAACAACTACGCCACCTATGAACAGTCAGAAGACTACAGCAGCTGGCTCAACATGTTCCTCAACGGCGGACAATACGGAAAGACAAGCATCAGCAATATGCCTAACAACGACGTTGTCATAGCCACATCATACGACAACTACCTCACCACAGTGCCTACAATAGCCGCGATGAACGACGGCGGCAAGGCATCGACAAGCGTCACGCTCGAGCTCCCTACCACAACAGCGCTGAAGAACCCTCTCTCTGTGGCCAAGAAGAACAACAACATACACGCCGTGGCGATAGTCGAGGAGGCATCCACCGTCATCATCAACGCCGTGAAGGTAGATATCAGCGACTATGACCCGACAGGCATCGAGACCGTCACCACAACGCCTGACAAGAGCGTCGTGAAGACATACACCATCGACGGGCGCGAGACAACAACAGCCTCACGCGGCATCGTCATACAGCGTCTTGCAGACGGCACGGCACGCAAGATAATGAAGCGCTAATCCATGGGTAATGCCCGAAGGACAGCTTCGGCATCTCATGGGCCTTACAGGGCATGACACGTCGGGCGGCGCAGACACGTCCCCGCATGTCATGTCGCCAGCAATAACAGACAATATACCATAAGCAGAGGGCTGTCCCGCACCGGCGGGGCAGCCCTCTGCTCATAATATGGAGATAAAGCAAGGCAATTAGGACATACCAGAATTGCCTCGACAGACATCACGTCCTATAACAATGGTGTCATGTATATGGGAAGATACACTATGCCCTCATCTATCCTCAGGTCCGTACCATGTATTATATACGGCGTTGAGAGCTGGCGCTCAAACTTCTTGCAGAACTTATTGAGCGATACCGTGGTGTATCTCTTCCCCGATTTCACCTCTATCGGACAGATGTTGTGGGCATTTGTCAGCTGCTGTTTAACGACAAGGAAGTCAATCTCCATGCGGTCGTCCGCGTTTGTGCGTGAGTTGCAGCTGTAAAAGTACAGGCGGTGTCCACTGGCGACAAACATCTGTGCCACGATATTCTCAACAAGCATACCTGAGTTTATCTCCAGCTTGTCGAGCATCAGTTTGTTGTAGAGTCCCTCCCCGCTTATCGTCCTCTCGTCAAAGGCATGGGATATCAGCAGTCCCGTATCTGCCATGTAACACTTAAAAGTCTGGCTGTCGCTTGTGAGCCTCATGCCGGCCGACGGCTCTGTGACACCGTAGCACATATTCGTTATCATAGCGTCCTTGAGCCACAGGAAAGAGGTCTCATAAGCACGATAGCGCGCACCAGGCTCAATGCTCGACAGGCGGAACCGCTTCTCATGACGCTGCAGTTCAGCAGGTATGCTGTTAAAGACCGACTTGACTTTCTCTGCATAGCCTCGCGCATACTGCCCCACGCTTCGCTCGTAAAGGTTAAGAATGTCTCGCTTTGCCTTATCTGCCTCGTTGAACAGTCTTGTCTGGACATACCGTTCTACAGCCTGAGGCATACCGCCGACAATCATGTACTGCCTGAAAAGCTCCATCGTCTTGCGATGCATAGGGCCCAAAGGCCTCTTCTCTTCGAAACATGTGCGTATGTAAGGCATTGTCATCGTGTCGCCCATGGCCCATAGAAACTCCTCGAAATCCATAGGATACATCTTTACCGTCCGTTCCTCTGACGGCAGCAATATTCCCTCTGTATTCTCTATTATGCCCAGCAGAGAGCCTGTCTCGATATAGTCATAACGGCCGTCCGCTACAAGATGCTTTATCGCCTGACGTGCCTTGGGATATGCCTGCACCTCATCAAATATTATTAGAGACTCTCTTTCGTATAGCCGTGTCCCTGTGACATTCTGCAACAACACGAGGAACATCTCAACGTCATTGAGATATCCATCGAACACTTCCTGTAGAGATCTCGACATGTATGAGAGGTCAATCATTATATATGACCTATACGCCTCACGCGCAAAAGCCTCTACAATATAGCTTTTGCCCACTCGTCTGGCACCTTCAATCAAGAGTGCGACGCGTCCTTTCTCAGTGTTCTTCCATTGGAACAAGGTGTCAATTATTTTCCTCTTCATAGATGCTGATTCCTTTCTTTGGGGACAAAGATACTGATTTATATTGGTTTATGCAAATATTGTCGCCACTTTTTGCACCAAAACAAGGTTTAAGTTAGCGTGATTTTGCACCAAAACAAGGTTAACAAACCGGCAAATATGCACCAAAACAAGGTTTAAGTCAGCGGGATTTTGCACCAAAACAAGGTTATTGGATGCCTTGAACGTTGTCGGCTGAAACTGGAAAAGCTACATTCTTCGTGTGGATACGGCCGCCAGAAACGGGAGCGGACGGTATAAAAATGAAATTATTACTGTCCGGCAAAATCATGAACTGTACCCAAATAGTATTACCCGACAGCATAAACGAAATAAGCCCATCATAGCCTGTTCGGCAGCTATGATGGGACTTACATTTCTTTTTGCCAGACAAATCTCTAATGCGTTAAAGACTATGTCTCCGCTGTTTCCATCCCTATGCAGAGTGTTGGGAGTGGTATTGTCTTACCCCTTCACAAGGATAGAGGCAGCGGTATGTTCGTTTCATAATAATAATAGTGGACTGTCTCAATATTCCCTCACCTGTCACACTTTCAGACATCGGCCTCAAGGACGTGTCACATGCGACATTCTTGCGTGTGGGACTGTCTTTTGCTTGCGGTTACAAAGGTATGGCTAATAAACCATATCTGTAAGCATAAACTACGCAAAAAGCAGGATAAATGGTATCTGATTTGTAAATATTACGCATTTTACATGAATCAGATATATAATGGCTCAAATAATACAATGGTGAGCAGAAAGGCAGTAAAAATAGCCGAATTAATCGAAGTTTCAGGTGTAATATTTATTCTTTTGATGTGTTTCATGACGGAAAAGGATGGTCACACAATACAAATTATCCACGGAAAAGGCCCGTATGCGCCCTCTCACGCCACATGTCCGTTAGCTGGAAAAGAAATGGGCGAGCAACAGCAGCAGCGCAACAAGCGCCATGAAGCAGAGGAACATCTCAAAAGGTGTCAGCGGAGACGGGTTCTTCCCCTCCGGGATATTATACTCCGGGTGGGCGTAAGCGGTGTTGGCGCCACGCCCCTCTCCGCTCTGCCGGAGAGGCTTCTTGGCCGGCACGGACTTCCGTGTGTCACGCCTTGCCGCCTTGTTGGCAGGTTGTGTGTCTCTCTCCGTGTGTGATGCGCTCACCTTTGAGGACACCGTGGCATAGCCCTTGATAAATACCAGGTCCCCGCCGTCTGTTATAGCTTGTATGTTTATGGTGCACGGCACACGCCGTCTGCCATGGAGCGTGCGGAATATTTCTGTCATATCCCGCTGTATATACCCCATTTTCCGGCCGTCACGCTTCTTTATCACCAGGGCGTTAGGGTCATGGCGGTTGGTAGGCTCAGGCTCGATGAAACCGTCAAATTCGCCACACTCGCTCTCTGACAGCGTTATGTGGTATGTCAGTCCGGCGATGCGGTAGGTCTGTTTGTCGCGTGATGATGTGTCCATGATTGTATAATAGGTTATAAGGGGGTTGTGTTATCAGCGGGTATGGGGCGACGGTTAGAGAGATAGCGAGGGGTGGTGATCTGGCTGTTTTAGGCGTTTCGATGGGCGGCACAGCCTGCTTTCATTATTCGTGATGGCGCCTCGTGCGGCTCTTAACGCACAGCGGGAGCCTCGTGATGAGACTCCTGCTGTGTGTGTCATTGCTGTCCGGCTGTCTTCTATGGTCAGCCTTGGCGTTATAAAACAAAAAAGAGGAATACTCGAAAGTATCCCTCTTAAGCGCTTCAAGATGGGCTTGAACCAACGACCCCCTGATTAACAGTCAGGTGCTCTAACCAACTGAGCTATTGAAGCATGTTTGTGCGTCTCATTTCTGATTTGCGATGCAAAGTTACGTCGATTTTTTTAATCCTCCAAATTTTTTCGTGTTTTTTTTCGTTTTACCCCTTATTTTTTTCATTTCAGGGGTGTCTGGAGCCATTGCGTACATTAAAAAACATACTGCGTAACATTAATGTAATATGTATGTAACAAGCGTGTAATACACAAAGAATACCTTTGCGGCAGATATCCCGATGGCTCTGTTTGCCCATAACGTGACGACAAGCGCCAGAGACGGCTGCCGCTGACATCACGGGAGGTTATCTCTCATACCACACATGGTTATCCCTTATATCCTTTAAGATTATCTTTTTTATTCTACATATGGATATTTTTTATTTAGGTATTGTGGTCTTCCTCATCGTCTTGGCGGTGTTCGACCTTATTGTTGGTGTCAGCAACGACGCCGTAAACTTTCTTAACTCGGCCATTGGAGCGCGTGTGGCGCGTTTCAGGACGATAGTTCTTGTCGCCGCGATAGGTGTCTTTGCTGGTGCGGCACTCAGCAATGGCATGATGGATGTGGCACGCCATGGCATCATGACGCCAGAGTATTTCACTTTCCAGGATGTCATGTGCGTCTTCCTCGCTGTCATGGTGACTGATGTTATCCTGCTCGACATCTTCAACACGCTCGGTATGCCGACATCGACGACAGTCAGCATGGTCTTCGAGCTTCTTGGCGGTGCGTTCGCCATCGCTCTTCTGAAGATAGCCTCTGGGGCGGCGGCGGCCGACGGCACCCTGCTCTCTCTCGGCGACATGCTGAACACAGAGAAGGCTCTCAGTGTCATCATGGCCATTTTCCTCAGTGTCGCCGTGGCGTTCTTCTTCGGCACTGTGGTCCAGTGGATAGCGCGTCTTGTCTTCTCGTTCACCTACCGTGTCAATGGTGTCACCACTGACGCCGCCGGCGATATGGGCGGCCGTGTGTCGTCGTCGCTGAAGATTGGCATATTCGCCGGCATCGCCGTGACATGCATTATATGGTTCCTGCTCATCAACGGCCTTAAGGGCACGACGCTCATGACGCCCGACACGAAGGCATGGATCAACGCCAACACATGGCTCATAATAGGCGGTGGAATCGGCGTTTTCTCTATCGTGATGACCATTCTGAGCTTCTTCCGCCTGCCTGTCCTTAAAGGTATAGTCCTCCTCGGCACGTTTGCTCTCGCCATGGCCTTTGCCGGCAATGACCTTGTCAACTTTGTCGGTGTGCCTCTGACGGGCCTTGAGTCATACAACGACTATATGGCTCACGGTCAGGGTGACGCCAGCGGATTCCTCATGACATCGCTCATGGCGAGCGCGAACACCCCACCTGTCTATCTCATCCTTGCCGGAGTGGTGATGGTCCTGTCGCTGACATTCTCTAAGAAGGCACAGAATGTGGTGAAGACGAGTGTCGATTTGAGCCGTCAGGCAGAGGGTGACGAGATGTTCGGCTCGTCGGCCGTGGCACGTGTCATGGTGCGTACGACGACGAAGACAGCCCAGCGCATGTCGGCCATTGTCCCCTCATCTGTCGGCCGTTGGATTGACTCACGCTTCAATGCCGACGCGGCTCGCCTGCCTGAGGGCGCAGCCTTCGACCATATCCGCGCGTCAATCAACCTTGTCCTTGCCGGTCTCCTTGTCGCCATGGGCACCTCGCTGAAGCTCCCTCTCTCCACGACATACGTCACATTCATGGTGGCCATGGGCTCGTCGCTTGCCGACAGGGCATGGAGCCGTGAGAGTGCGGTGTTCAGGATAACAGGTGTGCTGAGTGTCATCGGCGGGTGGTTCATCACTGCCGGGGTGGCTTTCATCACGTGTTTCCTTGTCACGAACATCATGTTCTTCGGCTCGTTCGTGGCCATGACGCTTGCTGTCATCATCGCTGTCTTCCTCCTTGTGCGCAGCAATATCCGCTACCAGGAGAAGAAGGCTGTGGCTCCACAGGATGTCACGTTCCAGAAGATGATGCGCTCACAGGACATCACAGAGCGCTGGAAGCTGCTCCGTGAGCATGTCTGCGAGGCCAATATGCAGAACCTTGACTTCGCCATCAACGCGTTCACGACAGCCACTGACGCTTTCTTCCATGAGGAGTACCGTCCGCTGAAACGTCTTGCGGGACAGATAGAGGACAGGCGCAAGCAGCTGAAACGCCAGAGGCGGCGTGAGATAATCGGCCTGAGACGCATCGACCCGATACTCGCCGTAGAGCGTAACACATGGTATTTCCTCACGACAAACGAGGTGGGGATGATGATGTACTGTCTGAAGCGCATCAACGACCCTCTGCGTGAGCATGTCGGCAACAACTTCTCGCCTGTCAGCGGAGAGTATGCGGAGACGTTCATTGACTTCCGCAACCAGATGACAGCCCTCTTCACACGTGCCACGACGATGCTCGACCGTGGCGACATGTCCGACGGCGAGTCGATACGTCAGGATGCTGCCGCGCTCCAGGCCTCTCTCTCCAAATACCGCAAAGTCATCATGGACGACATACAGCACTACCAGCTGAACATAGAGACCATGACCGTCTATCTGAACCTCGTGCAGGAGTCGCAGGAGATGCTCAGTGCGCTGAGACACTTTGTGAGAGGTGTGAAGAGGTTTGTCGGGTAAGCCCCGCCGCCCGTTATGGCCTGCCTCGTATGGTCAGGCAAACAGTCAGAAAAGTTTTGGTATATAGAATGTCCGTGTCCGCCGCCAAGTCCCGTAAGGGCTTGTGCGACGGACACGGCTCGTTATAATGGTTCTGTATAGGGTGGTTCTAAAAATTCACCGTAGATATATTCTCAGAGTGTCCCTATATCTCAGCCTAACAGCTATCCCCCCCTCAGCCTGTCCATGATTGTGTCAGCGTATTTCCTTCCCACGGGCAGGGTCTGGCCGTTGTTAAGCGTTATCCCGCTCCGTGTGAAGCTTGCTATGCGGCAGCGCGCGACGAGGAACGAGCGGTGGACGCGCAGGAACTCCTCCCGCGGCAGCTGTTCCTCAACGCTACGCAGCGATATCTTCGACAGGAGGGTGTCTCCGTTGGCAAGATGCAGCTTCACATAATTGTCTATCGACTCTATATATAATATTGTGTCGATAGACACCTTGACAGTCTTGTACTCAGACTTCAGCAGCAGCTGGCGTGCCGCAGACTCGGCATGGCTCAGGAGGTCGTGCATCCTCAGCCACTGCATGGCCTTCTGCATGGCGCGTGAGAAACGCTCGTAGAAGAACGGCTTGTGTAGGAAATCGACGGCGTCCACCTCATATCCATCAAGCGCATACTGGGCGTAGGCCGTGGTGAATATAAGGCATGTCGCGGGCGGCAGATGTCTTGCCAGCTCCAGTCCTGACGTGCCGTTCATCTCGATGTCAAGGAACACGATGTCAGGCCTTGTCTCCACGACACGCCTCATGCCCGCCACGGGCGAGCTGTATGTCTCGAGCGATATGCCCCCATGGCGCTCGCAGAAGCGGCTTATGATATCGAGAGCTATCGGCTCGTCGTCTATTGCGATGCAGGTTATCATTCTTTTCTCAGATTTATTCTCAGGCTTACGCGGTAGTTCCCCTCGTGGTCGATGCCGCATCCGAGCGTGTGCCGCCCCGGGTAGAGTAAGCCGAGGCGTCGCCGGCAGTTCTCCTGCCCTGTGCCACATGAGTGGTGAGTGACGCGCCTGAAGACTTTGTTCCTCACCTCAAACCTCAGCGTTGAGGCCTTCTCCTCCATGTCGATATGTATGAAGCAAGGCTCGCTGGACGATATGCCATACTTGAAGGCGTTCTCGACAAATGTTATAAGCAGCATGGGCGGCACGGGGAGGGTGTCGTTCTCCGTGTCGTGCGTGAAGCGCACATCGGCCATGCTGTTCAGCCTAAGCTTCTGCAGCTCGATGAACTGGGATATATAATCCACCTCCTCAGAGAGCGGCACATACTCGCGGCTGGCATTGATATACATGTATTTCGTCAGGCTTATGAAGCGTTCCATCGACGACACGGTCTTCTCTGAGTGTGTGATGAGCAGTCCGTAGAGCGTGTTCAGCGTGTTGAAGAGGAAATGCGGGTTTATCTGTGCCTTATAGAATGCGAGCTCGGCCTTGTTGCGCTCATACTCCATCTCCTCGCGTGCGAGGCGCTGGCGGTTGGCCTCGGCGAGCATACCGACAGCAAAGCAGAATGTGACGACGATGATATAATGCAGCCACACGGCCTGCTGGTTAGGCCGCACGCCCCATACAGGGAAGGCGCACATGTCAAGATGAAGCTGCCGCAGATGGTAGAACGGCGATGTTATATGATAAGATGAGAACAGGGACGTGACCGCCAACGACAGCAGCATGAGCCCTATGGCCAGCAGCAGGTGACGGCCACGCCTGAAGAGACGTGGCACAATGAGGTATTTATACAGGAAGTATGTGACATAGAGCCATGCGACAAACGACGTGAAGAAGACAGGATATGTGCCCCACCAGCGTTCTACGGGGAAGAAGAATATCATCATCGGGAGGAAGACGAGACAGAAGGCGAGGTCTATGTATATGGAGACGTTTTTCATCGGTGGGAGCGTTCTGGGGAGGGCTTCTGCTATTTCCCCCATTTCTCGATAGTGAATTATAAGATTATCATAGCTGCAAAATTAATCATTTTCTTGAAAACATGGAAGCTGTGCGGCACGACATTCACCCCCAAAAACCTCCATTTTACCCACAAATGGTGATTTTCGGCCTCAGCAGATTAAACAATCCAGCCGAAAAAGAATCATAATTGTACACAGCGAATCAAACAAATCAAGATTATGAAGAAACTTATCCTTATGGCAGCGATAGCCGTGCTATGTGCCTGCCCCGCTGACGCACAGAGGACTGGCGGCCGCCAGCGTATGACTGTCGAGCAGCAAGTCAGCGAACTGAAGTCAGAGCTTGGCCTCACAAGCGAGCAGACGAAACGTGTGACAGCGCTATACACTGACTTCAACAAGAAGATGCAGTCAGGCAGTGTGTCACGTGAGCAGATGCGCTCAGAGCGTGAGAATCTGAACAAGGAAATAGAGAAGGTGCTGACTGACAAGCAGAAGGCAACATTCCAGAACATGCGTGGCAAACGCCAGGGCGGACGCGGCATGGGCAACAAGAAATAACGGGCTGACGATTCTCAGTTAATCTCTTTTTTTCGCATAATAATGGGCTGGATCCTCATCTGACGGGATTCGGCCCGCTTTGTTTTATGACGGGGCCTGTCAGTCACGAAGTAATGATTGTCTTGACGGTGGGCATTAACAGGATACGCCTTATGCTTGCCATACGTCATGGCGGATATTCTTGACAGCCCGACAGCCTGCCAGCCTTTCACGGCTCGGGATGTCCCAAGCTCGCTTTGTCTCATTACTCCCCTTTGGTCAGTGGGAGCTGGAGGGCAGGTCTCGCTTTGTCACCATATTCTGACTATCTGTCCCCACATTCGTTCCATGTGTTTCCACGTTCTGTTTCTTTACATTATTTTTGCAGTCGAAATATTTCAGGAACAACAGTTGACAGCAAACATAACATGAGGAAAGACATCTGTGTATTTATCGCCGTGTCGCTTGCTCTCGCCGGATGTAGGCATTCGTCCGCTCCAGAGGAGGCGTCAGCGTACAAGACAATGATTGTCAGGCAGGAGAACCGTATCTTGACATCTGAGTATTCGGCACGTCTGCAGGGATGTGAGGTGGTCGAGGTGAGGCCGCAGGTGGGCGGCCAGATCAAGCGCATCTGCATCGGTGAGGGCGACAAGGTTAGGAAGGGTCAGACGCTGTTCGTCATCGACCAGGTGCCTTACAAGGCCGCGCTTGCCGAGGCAGAGGCCAATGTGAGGAGTGCCAAGGCGAGGCTCGCCACGGCGCGGCTTAACCTTGAGAGCTCGAGAGCCTTGCGCGAGAAGAATGTCGTCCATGACTTTGAGGTGAGGACATCCGAGAACGAGTATGCCGAGGCCGAGGCGGGTCTGGCACAGGCCGAGGCACAGCTTGCCACCGCCCGCAACAACCTCTCCTACACCGAGGTGAAGAGCCCTGTCGATGGTGTCGCGGGCATGATAGCCTATAGGGTTGGCGCCCTTGTCAGCAGCGCCATCTCTGAGCCCCTCGTCACGGTCTCTGACGACAGCGTGATATACGCCTACTTCTCTCTCACGGAGAGCCAGGTCACAGGGCTTATAGCCGAGTATGGCTCGCTCTCCGCCTTCCTTGAGCGTATGCCCGCTGTCTCCCTGCGCACATCTGGCGGTAAGGATTACCCCACCAAGGGCCGCATCTCAGCCGTCAGCGGCATCGTGTCTGCCGGCACGGGGAGTGTTGCCATGCGCGCCGACTTCACCAACCGTGACGGACTGCTGCGCGCGGGCGGCAACGCCACCGTCATCATCCCCACCGAGCGTCGCGGCTGTATCGTCATCCCACAGGGCGCGACCTACGAGCTTCAGAGCAAGACCTTCGCCTACAAGGTTGTGGGCGGCAAGGCCGTGTCGGCGCCTATAAGTGTCTTCAGACTTAACAACGGGACGGAGTATGTCGTCGAGAGCGGTCTCTCAGAGGGCGACACCATCATCTCAGAGGGTGCGGGACTTGTCAAGGAGGGCGCCGCCGTCACCATGTCAAAAGGAAAGGAGAAAGGCAGATGACAGTAAAGACATTCATCGACCGCCCCATCCTGTCGGGTGTCATATCCGTCAGCATCGTCATCGTCGGGCTTATCGGTCTGAGCCAGCTTCCTATAGAGCAGTTTCCTGACATCGCGCCTCCCACGGTGCGTGTGACGGCGACATACACCGGCGCAAACGCCGAGACCGTCATGAAGAGCGTCATAACGCCCCTTGAGGAGCAGCTGAACGGCGTGGAGAACATGATGTACATGACCTCGACAGCGACAAACACCGGCTCGGCCTCCATAAGCGTCTATTTCAAGCAGGGGACAGACCCCGACATGTCTGTCGTCAATGTCCAGAACCGTGTCGCCTCGGCCCAGGGCCTCCTCCCGGCAGAGGTGACAAAGTCGGGCATCACGGTGCGCAAGCGCCAGAACAACTCCCTGAAGGCCATAACGCTCTACTCGCCCGACGACACGTATGACGCCAACTTCCTCACCAACTACATGAAGATAAACATCGAGCCGCAGATGTCGCGCATAGCTGGTGTCGGCGATGTCAACATCTGGGGCGCGAGCTACAGCCTCCGCATATGGCTCGACCCTCTCCTCATGGCACAGTACGGGCTCATGCCGTCAGATATCAGCAGCGTCCTTGACGAGCAGAACATCGAGTCGCCTACCGGAACCCTCGGCTCTGAGTCAGAGAATACGTTCCAGTATGTGCTGAAATACCGTGGCCGCTATGAGCGTGAGGCCGACTACGGCGACATGGTCATCAAGTCGCTCCCTGACGGCGGGGTGCTGCGCCTGAGGGATGTGGCGCGCATAGAGCTTGGCGCTGAGAACTATGCCATGCAGAGCCAGACGAGCGGACACCCCGGCGCCAACTGTATGATGTCACAGACATCAGGCTCTAACGCCAACGAGATAATAAAGGAGATAGACAAGACGGCGGCCGAGATATCACGCACACTGCCCAAAGGCATGGTGCTGGCAGACATCACGAGCACCAAGGACTTCCTCGACGCGTCGATGGCTAATGTCGTCGAGACCCTCCTTATAGCCATCGTCCTTGTCGTCATCGTCGTTTACTGTTTCCTCCACGACATGCGCGCCACGCTTATCCCGTCGCTTGCCATCATCGTGTCGCTTGTCGGGACGTTCGCCTTTCTCGCTGTCATAGGCTTCAGCCTGAACCTCCTGACGCTCTTCGCGCTGGTGCTTGTCATAGGCACTGTGGTCGATGACAGCATCGTTGTCGTCGAGGCGGTGCAGGCGCGCTTTGACGAGGGATGCCCGTCGGCATACACCGCCACGGTCGGTGCCATGGGCGGACTGACATCGGCCCTCATGACGACTACCATCGTCTTCATGGCTGTCTTCATCCCCGTCAGCTTCATGGGCGGCACGACAGGTACATTCTACACACAGTTCGGGCTCACCATGGCCATGGCTGTGGCCATCTCGCTCGTCAACGCCATGACGCTTAGCCCCGCCTTGTGCGCCCTCATCCTGCGCCCCCGTGCCAATGTCGCCGGCGGCGTGCGGCCGGGCTTCTCTGACCGTTTCCACTATGCCTTCAACCATTCTTTCCGCCAGCTCCAGCAGCGGTATATCGGCGGCGTGTCGTTCCTCTTCCGCCATCGTGCGCTCCCCGCGGCGGCCATCGTCATGGCGTGCGGCCTGCTTGTCGTCTTCATGGTGACGACAAAGAGCGGACTTGTCCCGCAGGAGGACATGGGCACGATAAACGTCAACGTGCAGACAGCCCCGGGGTCTAACCTCGACGAGACGGCACGCGTCATGGACGAGATAGAGCAGGCCATACACGACATACCCCAGATAAGGATATACTCGCGCATAACGGGCAAGGACGCCGTACACAACCAGTCGGCCTCGGCCGGCTCGTTCACTATCAGGCTGAAGAACTGGAGCGAGCGCAAGGGCGAGGGAGACGATGTCAACTCTGTCATGAACGAGATATACCGCCGCACTGACGGCATCAAGGCGGCGACAATACGTGTCTCCACCCAGCCCATGATATCGGGCTACGGCATGAGCAACGGCTTCGAGCTGTACGTGCAGGACAAGAAGGGTGGCAGCGTTGACGACCTCCTGAGATACACCAACACGTTCATCGACGCCATCAACCGCAGGCCGGAGATATCAAGGGCATACACCACGTTCGCCACCAATTATCCGCAGTATATGGTCGATGTCGATGCCGCCCTCTGCAAGCGCAACGGTGTCTCGCCGTCTGATGTCCTCAAGACTCTCGCCGGATATGTTGGCGGCAGCTATGCCAGCAACCTCAACCGCTTCACCAAGCTCTACCGTGTCATGGTGCAGGCGTCGCCCGAGTACCGGCTCGACACGGAGGCTCTGAACAATATCTTCGTGAGGAACGCCGCCGGCGACATGTCGCCCCTCTCACAGTATATCACCCTCACGCGTGTCTATGGCTCAGAGAGCCTCTCGCGCTTCAACCTCTTCTCTGCCATAAGGGTCACGGGCGTCCCGGCCGACGGGTACAGCTCAGGACAGGCGCTGAAGGCCATCGACGAGGTGGCCGCCAAGGCTCTGCCCGAGGGCTACGGGTATGAGTACGGCGGCATGTCGCGCGAGGAAGCCTCGACGGGCAACACCACGACGCTCGTCTTCGTCATATGCCTCGTCTTCATATACCTCATCCTCTGTGCGCTGTATGAGAGCCTCATGATACCTTTCGCCGTCATCCTCGCCGTGCCGTTCGGGCTTATGGGCAGCTTCCTCTTCGCCAAGCTGTGGGGCCTGGAGAACAATATATACATGCAGACGGGTCTCATCATGCTCATCGGACTGCTCGCCAAGACCGCCATCCTGCTGACAGAGTACGCCTCAGAGCGCAGGAGACAGGGCATGAGCGTCACCACGGCGGCCCTCACGGCGGCAAAGGCGAGGCTGCGCCCTATACTCATGACATCAATGACGATGGTCTTCGGAATGCTTCCGCTGATGTTCTCGAAGGGTGTGGGCGCCAACGGAAACATATCTGTCGGTGTGGGGACAGTGGGCGGAATGCTTATCGGGACATTGGGCCTGCTGTTCGTCGTGCCGTCGCTGTTCATCTTCTTCCAGCGTGTTGAGGAGCGCCTCATGCCACGAAGGGCTGGGAAGATGGGGTGACGGCACATAACCGGCGGCCCGAGGAAATAGAATCTTTACCGGGTGGTTCTAAAAATTACCACCGTATATATATTCTCAGAGTGGGAGGGTGGGATATAGTAGAACCAATAATATCAAGCCCCGAGGGGACGACACACGCCGACAGACTCAAGATATACGATGGATTGATATTATAAGTGGACGTGTGTCGCTTCTTCGAAGCTCTCTTATAGAGATGTCTTGTTCACCCCACCTTTCGTTCAGTCGTCGGCTTCGCCTCCTCCCTCACTACAGGTGGGGTTTCTAACGGTTGCGTCTCTTCGAGACTTTTGGACATCGTGCAAGTTCATGTTATTCGGCTTGGCGTTGGGTCTAACGGTCGCGCCCCTTTGAAATCTTTGACAAGCACGGGCAGCGACCGTTGGTTCAGCCCGTTTTCAACCGTACGGATCGATTTTTTTTTCCAATGTTTTATCTCATGGTAAGCTAAATTTTTGTCATACCCGATAAGAAAGCCGCGAATTATTATACTTTCTTATCATTCACTTGTACCGAGACATGATATTAATCAAGAAGTGTAATGTTTTGCTAATTAAGGCAAAGTGTATCTTCCTCTTTCAGTGTAACTTTGCAAGCGCATTGAGGCTCCATGGCATACGCATAGTGGCCCTACGCCAGTATCGTGCCGCTGTGAGGCATTCTCTCCCATCGCAAGAAACGTGATGACGGACACTGGACGGTACGGCCGGTGATAGCGCCGGGGCGTGTTGATGATGGCATGTCACGCTGGTGTCATACGGTCAGACAACGGCAGATTTGCCGAAGAGGAATCGGAGCGGGACAACCGGCTTCCTCCCAACGGTTTATCCGCGTTTGACTGAAAGATACTGAATGACGTGGCTAAAGATACTGAATGAGAGGCTCATCGGTACTGAATGGGACGCCCATCGGTACTGAATGGGAGACAGCAGAAAGTGTGACCCCCTGCCATGGACAGTGATGGTCATGACAAGGCTGTGGAAAATGTTGTCCGGGAATGGCAAGACGGATTGGCAGACAATGGCCTTCCGCTTCCGACGGAATTTTTTCCAGCCCGTGCCCGCCACGTTTCCAGCCCCTCTGCCCGGCATCTTCCTCTGCCCTGGACATTACACTTAAATATCGGATAAGCCGGAATCGCAAAACGAAAAGATAACCCCCAACCTATACTAAAACCCTACCTGACAAGACAAAGACATCTATGAGAAAGACCATCCTCCTGACACTCGCTGTCCTCATCCTCACGCCATGCCTCGCCATGGCCGCCAGGAAGACCCCACGCCAGCAGCTCATCGAGCGCCTCGTGCGCCTGCAGAAGCGCGGCATCATGTACGGCCACCAGGACGACACGTTCTACGGCATCTCATGGGAGTGGGACGAAGACCGCTCAGACACCCACGCCCTCTGTGGCGACTACCCCGCCGTCATGGGCTTTGACCTCGGCGGCATAGAGGTGGGCGACGAGAAGAACCTCGACTCTGTGCCCTTCTCGCGCATCCGCCGCGAGATAATACGCCACCATGAGCGTGGCGGCATAGTGACCATCTCGTGGCATCCACGCAACCCCATGCTCGGCACGACGGCATGGATAGAGAGCGACATAAAGGCATACGGGGAGGCTGTCAGCCTTCTGAAGAAGATAGGCCAGGGCGACGTGGCGGCACAAGCCATCGACCCGCGCCTCACTGTCCGCAGCGTCCTCCAGGGCGGCCGGCAGCACGAGAAGTTCCAGCTGTGGCTGGAGCGCGTGACAGACTTCCTCCTGACGCTTAAGGACAAGAAGGGCAACGCTGTGCCCGTCATCCTCCGCCCGTGGCATGAGAACAACGGCGGATGGTTCTGGTGGGGGCAGACAAACTGCTCCACGGCCGAGTACCACGCCCTCTGGCGCATGACACAGGACGCTGTCAACGCCAAGCTCCGCGAGAGCATCGTATGGGCCTACTCGCCTAACCTCCAGGGCAACTGGACCGAGGAGCAGTGGATGGAACGCTACCCGGGCGACGACCGTGTTGACCTCATCGGCGAGGATGCCTACCAGTGGGGCACAGAGGAAGACTTCGTCCGCCAGATGTCGGCAGACATGAAGCTCATAGCGAAGATAGCGCGCGACCACTACAAGCTGCTCGCCGTGACAGAGTGCGGCTACAAGAACTCGCCCGACGCCACATGGTGGCAGCGTGTCTTCAAGCCCATCGTCGAGCCATACCCCGCCCTCTACTTCCTCCCATGGCGCAACTATAAGGCGGAACATTTCGGCGTGGCGCCCGAGACGACAACCGCCGCCGACTTCAAGGCGTGGGCAGAGACAAAGGGCCTGCTGCTCCTTAATGATATCAAGAAGGTGAAGTGAGCCCGCGCCACGCCGCCTGTGCCATCCCGCCGCGTGGCCTGACACTTAGCCATGGGCGTATGTACAGCGTCGCTCGGGCAGATATCATCATCGCCTGACACCAAGCGATAAAAACCCACCATATATAATCAGAACTAACCGCGATAACAGACATGTCAACAGAATTTGAAAAGAAAGTGGCCGCCCTGCGTGCCCGTCACGAGCAGTTGCTCACCCGACAGAACACCCCGAAGCCTTACGGCAATGGCATATACACGAAATATGAGCATCCGATAATCACGGCCGAGCATACCCCCCTTGAGTGGCGTTACGACTTCTCTGAGCAGGACAACCCCTACCTCATGCAGCGCATCATGATGAACGCCACGCTCAACTCTGGCGCTATAAAGCTCGACGGGAGGTATCTCCTCGTTGTCCGCGTTGAGGGAGCCGACCGCAAGTCGTTCTTCGCTGTGGCCGAGTCGCCCAATGGCATAGACAACTTCCGCTTCTGGGATGAGCCGATAACCATGCCCGACGACATCATCCCCGCCACGAACATATACGACATGCGCCTCACACAGCACGAGGACGGATGGATATACGGCGTCTTCTGTGCCGAGCGTCATGACGACTCGCAGCCTGCCGACCTCTCTGCCGCCACGGCGACAGCGGCCATAGCCCGCACACACGACCTCAAGACATGGCACCGTCTGCCCGACCTCAAGTCGCGCTCTCAGCAGCGCAATGTTGTCCTCCACCCCGAGTTTGTCGATGGGAAGTATGCCTTCTACACCCGTCCGCAGGACGGATTCATCGACGCAGGCTCAGGCGGAGGCATCGGATGGGCTCTCGTTGACGACATAGAGCACGCCGAGGTAAAGGAGGAGAAGATCATCAACGCCCGTCACTACCATACCATCATGGAGGTGAAGAACGGCGAGGGCCCCCACCCGATAAAGACTCCACAGGGATGGCTACATCTCGCCCACGGCGTGCGCGGCTGCGCCTCGGGCCTCCGCTATGTGCTGTATATGTACATGACCGCCCTTGACGACCCTACCCGCCTCATAGCCCAGCCCGGCGGCTACCTCCTTGTACCGGAGGGAGAGGAGTATGTGGGCGATGTCATGAATGTCGCCTTCGCCAACGGATGGATAGCCGACGAGGACGGACGCGTGCTCATCTACTACGCGTCGTCAGACACAAGGATGCATGTCGCCGTCTCGACGATAGACAAGCTCGTTGACTACTGCATGAACACTCCTGAGGACGGACTGCGCACGGCAGAGTCAGTGGAGACAATAAAGCGTCTCGTAAGGAAGAACAAAGGCTTAAGTAACTAACATATCTAACCGCGAGGGACTGTCTCCGGCATAGTATTAGCCGGGGCAGTCCATGTCGTTTCTTACCAACCCACGCAACATTACTAACCACCATCGCCCCACATCACGACAGTGAGGGGCGGCAACTAAAACCACCATACCATCATGGCATCATTAAAAGAGAAAATAGGCTACGCCCTCGGCGACGCCGCTGCGGGAGGCATCACATGGAAAATCATGTCGATAGCCTTCCCCCTGTTCTTCACCAATGTCTTCGGCCTGACCTTCGCCGACACCGCCACGCTGATGCTCATCGCGCGCATGTTCGACGTCTTCACCGACCCTCTCATGGGCAGCCTTGCCGACCGTACCCAGTCGCGCTGGGGCACCTACCGCCCCTGGCTCATCTTCGGTTCCATCCCTCTCGGCCTTGTCTTCGCCATGCTCCTCTACACCCCCGACTTTGACTATACCGGCAAGCGCGTCTATGCCTATACCCTCTATCTGCTCATGATGGCTGTCTATACGATGGTCAATGTGCCTTACGGCTCGCTACTCGGCGTGATGACCGATGATGACAACGAGAAGAACCAGTTCTCGTCGTTCCGTATGGTGGGCGCATACTTCATGGGATTCGTCACGCTGCTCTCCTTCCCATACCTGCAGAAGATGGTGGGCGGAAGCGAGGCCCACCAGTATGCCGTGCTCGGAGCCGCCTTCGGCGTCATCGCCATGCTCATGACCCTTGCCTGCGGACTGCTGACAAAGGAGCGTCTGAAGCCTGTCAGGGCAGAGAAATTCTCGTTCAAGCAGTTTGCCGACCTCGTGAAGAACAAGCCCTGGATATACCTCACGCTCATCGGCGTGTGCACAAACTTCTTCAACGGCTTCCGTTATGCCGTGGCGGGATATATGCTGACATACTGTCTCGGAGGCGATATCACCGTCAGCGGACTTATCATCAACTATACCGTCTTCATGACATTCGGCGAGCTGACATGCATGATTTTCGGCGGACTGTCACCGAAGTTCACAGAGATGATAGGCTCCAAGCGCCGCGCCTTCATCACGGCGGCTGTCATCTGTGTCGTCTTCTCCGTCGCTTATTTCTTCATCCCGATGAATCCTTCGTATATCTGGGTCATGGTGGCTGTCGTCATCCTCACCTCTGTCGGTGTCGGCCTCTACTCTCCGCTGCTGTGGTCTATGTACGCTGATGTTGCCGACTATGCCACGGAGAAGAACGGCGCGTCGTCAACAGGACTCATCTTCTCGTCGGGAACCATGGCACAGAAGTTCGGCACAGCTATCTCCGGCTCGCTCGTCGCGCTGATGCTCGGCGTGGCCGGCGCGAGCATGACAACCGACGATATGGGCAACGCCATCGTCGATCCCGCATCAATCACTGACTCTGTGCTGACCATGATATGGTCGCTCTTCTCGCTCTTCCCCGCCGCCATGGCGGCTGTCATGATACTCCTCATCATGAAGTATCCGATAAAGAAATAAGGGACACTCGGAAAATCCTGTGTCAGCTGGAAAGACAAAAACCGAAATCAACCCCTTGCGCTTGATGCGAGATGTCTCTTTCGAGCCATCGATGATGTAGCTGTCTGAAAATCCTTGAGCAAGCTCAGATATTTTCAGCCAGCCACATCATCACCCTATCGGGTCTCGCATCAATCACAAGGCGATAAACATCCATCGGCTCAGCTCTGTCCCCACATACTCTTCAAGGGGTTTATCATGGTTTTTGTGATTCGCAACTGACACAGGGTTTTACTGGTATCCCAGAAATAATCCCCTCATATCCACACACTATGAACAAGACAGACATACTGCGTGACGAGGTGAGAGACATCCTCACCGGCAATATCCTCGACTTCTGGCTCAAGAATATGACAGACCATGAGCGTGGCGGATTCTACGGACAGATGCGCGGTGACGGCACACTCGTGCCCGACGCCGACAAGGGTGGCATACTCAATGCCCGCATCCTGTGGTCGTTCTCGGCCGCCTACCGTGTCCTGCGCCGCCCGGCCTACCTCACAGCTGCACGCCGCGCCAAGGACTATATCCTCCAGCACTTCGTCGATCCCGTATATGGCGGCACATACTGGGCTGTCACATGCGACGGTGAGCCGGCCGACACGAAGAAGCAGTTCTACGCCATCGGCTTCATGCTCTACGGCCTCTCTGAGTTCGTCCGTGCCACATTCGCCGACCCGGAAGTCTCTTCCGACGAGACCGACGAGGCATTCACCATGGCCATGAACCTCTTCCACACCATCGAGGAACACTCGCTCGACTGTGTGTATAACGGCTACATAGAGGCCCAGACACGCCAGTGGGGCGACATTGCCGATATGCGCCTGTCAGAGCTTGACGCCAATTTCCCGAAGTCACAGAACACACATCTCCATATCATAGAGCCTTACACCAACCTCTACCGCTGCATGAAGGAGATGGAGGCCGCGGGCAGGGAGGTGGAGATAAACCAGATGTCGAAGGTCGAGGTGGCGCTGCGCAATCTCATAGACATATTCACCGACAAGATACTCAACCCCCAGACCCACCATCTCGACCTCTTCTTCGAGAACGACTGGACACGCGGTGCCGGACATCTGGAGAGCTACGGCCACGACATAGAGTGCTCATGGCTCATGCACGAGGCCGCCCTCGTCCTTGCCGACAAGAGGGTGCTGGAGAAGGTGGAGCCGATAGTCAGGCTCGTGGCCGAGGCATCAGAGAAAGGACTCAATGCCGACGGGTCGATGACACATGAGGCAAATCTCGACACGGGACATGTCGATGACGACCGCCACTGGTGGGTGCAGGCTGAGGCTGTCGTCGGCTTCTACAACATATACCAGCACTTCGGCGACGCCGACGCCCTCCAGAAAGCCCTCCGTTGCTGGCAGTATATCAAGCAGAACCTCATCGACTACGAGCGTGGCGAGTGGTTCTGGAGCCGCGACCGCAACGGCACGCTCAACCTCAAGGACGACCATGCCGGATTCTGGAAGTGCCCCTACCATAACTCACGCATGTGTCTCGAGCTCATCGAGCGCATAGGAGAGGCGTAGCCATACGCATACGGACACCATCACAATAATACCCCATAACGATATCATAACAATCACCATAACCTTTATGAGAACACTATCACATATCGCCATCGCCGCCATCGCCATGATGCTCATGCCGGCGTCTGCCGTGGCAGAGAATGTCGCCATCAGCACACCGGGCAACACCATGGTGCTTGACATAACAAAGGGCGTGGAGCCAAAGTTCGTGTATTACGGCCAGAGACTCTCTGAGGCCGACCTCGCCGCGCTCCCCGCGCCAACAACAGCCAACTGGAGCATGACAGACATATACCCCGCCTACGGCGCCAACCGCATACAGGACGAGGTGTGCCTCGCCATGCGCCATGCCGACGGAAACCTCTCCACACAGCTCGTCTGCCAGGGCTATGAGCTGCGCGATGTCACCGACAAGGCTCCTAACGCCGCCGAGCGCCGCGCACGCCTCCTCACCATCACCCTTGCCGACCCCCTCTATCCCACCACCGTCACCCTCAACTACCTCGCCTACACTGATGTCGATATCATCGAGTCGTGGGCGGAGATAACCAATGGCGAGAAGAAGACAGTCACGCTGACACAGTTCCTCTCGTCAATGATGCCTATACGCCGCAATGATGTATGGGTCTCACACATGCACGGCTCGTGGGCCGCCGAGGCACAGCTCTCACAGCATAAGCTCGAGAACGGACAGCTGAGGATAAAGAACAAGGACGGCCTGCGCAATGCAACGACCGACCGCCAGGAGCTGATGTTCTCGCTTGAGGGACGCCCACAGGAGAACCACGGCGACGTGATCGGTGCCGCCCTCATGTACTCTGGCAACTATGCTGTCAACGTCGATACACGTGAGGGAGAGTATCATTACTTCTCTGCCGGCATCAATCCCGACAACTCAGAGTACCATCTCGACCGCGGCCAGACGCTCAGGACACCACATGTGGCCTACACATTCTCTGCCGAGGGCCTCTCAGGAGCCTCCCGCGCCTACCACCGCTGGGCACGCCGCTACCAGCTGCGCCACGGTAATGACGAGCGCATGATACTCCTGAACTCATGGGAGGGTGTCTATTTCGACATCAACCAGAAGGGCATGGACCAGATGATGGCTGATATAAAGTCGATGGGCGGAGAACTCTTCGTCATGGATGACGGATGGTTCGGCGACAAATACCCACGCAAGACAGACAACTCAAGCCTCGGCGACTGGGTCGTTGACAGGCAGAAGCTACCCGAGGGCATAGAGGGACTGCTGCGCGACGCCAGGAAGAACGGAGTGAAATTCGGCATATGGATAGAGCCGGAGATGACTAACAGCGTCTCTGAGCTGTACGAGAAACACCCCGACTGGATTATCAAGGCCCCACGACGCGAGCCCGTCATGGGGCGCGGAGGCACACAGCTCGTGCTCGATATGAGCAACCCCAAGGTGCAGGACTTCGTCTTCTCTGTCGTCGATGACCTCCTCACGAAATATCCTGAGATAGCCTACATAAAATGGGACGCCAACGCTCCCATCATGAACCACGGCTCACAGTATCTCCCCATGGACCGCCAGAGCCATCTCTATGTGGCTTATCACGAGGGGCTCATCAAGACCTGCGAGCGCATACGTGCCAAATACCCCGATGTCATCATACAGGACTGCGCCTCAGGCGGCGGACGCGCCAACTACGGCCTGCTGCCTTACTTCGACGAGTTCTGGGTGTCAGACAACACCGACGCCCTGCAGCGCATATACATGCAGTGGGGGACATCATACTTCTACCCCGCCATAGCCATGGCAAGCCATATCTCCGCCACGCCCAACCATGCCGTCTTCCGCACCACATCGATGAAGCTGCGCTGTGATGTCGCCATGTCAGGCCGCCTCGGAATGGAGATACAGCCCAAGAACATGACCGACGAGGAGAAGGCGCTCTGCCGACAGGCCATCAGCGATTATAAGGCCATACGCCCCATAGTGCAGTTCGGCGATATCTACCGCCTCCACTCTCCGTATGAGGGAGACAACCTCGCGTCGCTCATGTATGTCGCTGAGGACAAGTCGAAGGCTGTCTTCTACTGGTACAAGCTGGAGACATTCCAGAACCAGCACTTCCCGCCAGTGAAGATGCAGGGACTCGATGCCGGCAAGAGATACCGTGTCCATGAGCTGAACCGCATAGACAACAAGCCGCTCGACTGTGAGGGAAAGGTATATACCGGCCGCTATCTCATGGCCAACGGCCTCGAGATGCCATACACACACGATGTCGATTACGCCAAGAAGAACGACTGGGCAAGCCGCGTGCTGCTGCTTGAGGAAGTGAAGTGAGCCATATATATTGACGACATGCCGCTATGTGTCACAGGGTTTCCCACTGCCTGCCGTATAGTATGCCGCTGTTAGTATATAACCTATGAGCTGAGGGCAGACACCGCAGACGAATATAAATATCTGCTGGTGTCTGCCCTCGGTGGCATAAATTTTACGCCCTGCAAAAATAAAGAAAGGGCAGAAGCGTAAATATATAAGGGTGGTTCTAAAAATTACCACCGTAGATATATTTTCAGAGTGGGGGTATAACGTCTTACCATCTTTCGTCCTCTTTTCGGTCCAAATTGTAAGTTCGCTCAGTCACAATGCCCGCATTGCTCCCTCTCTCTCTTACAATTTGACCTCGAAAATAGTATCGAAATCTGGCAAGGCTAATTTATAGAACCACCCATAAGCTAATGGATACGTAACGAACGACAGCTGTCAGGCCAGCGACACTACATCATGACACCCCCCCGATGGACAGTAGCCCCGGGCTTTTCAGCCCTGCTTGCTGTCCATCGGGGGGTTGTCTATGCCATGTCCTTGATGTGGAGAGGAGCGCCCGTGAGGGGCTGCTGCCGGCGGATGCGTGCTGCCAGTGGTCGTCACCGCCCCACGCTCCGTCATTTCTCATGTCATTCCACTATCTCCATGCTGAGTATGCGCCTGTCCTTTATAGGGCGGTCGTTGGCGTCTCTTTCGGCCGCCTGTATCTTCTCTACTGTGTCCCATCCCGCCACGGTCTCGCCGATGACGCTGTATCCGCCGTCGAGCCATGGTGTGCCAGGCTGCTGATAGTCATCATAGTAGCCGAGCTTCTCGACGTATGGTGTGCGTCCCTTCACCACCGGCCATTTGCCCCAGACGATGTAGAACTGTGACGACGAGCCTTCCTTCGCGGGGTTGTCAGAGTCCGGCTCACGTGCTATGGCGAGCGCACCACGCTTGTGGAAGAACCGTGGATAGACAATCTCGGCCGGCAGACGCTTCTTTCCGTCAGCTGACGGGACATCATCCTCGCCGAGGAGAGGCGACGGGTTGTCCTTCGTCGTGGCAGGGGCGTGGCGCGATTGAGGGTCGCCGGTCTGTATCATGAAGCCCTCTATGACACGGTGGAAGAGTATGCTGTCCATGCCGTGGGATGTGGCGAGGTGCAGGAAATTGTCACGGTTGACAGGTGTCTCGTTATACAGCTCTACCGTTATGTCGCCCTCTGTGGTGTGTATCGTGACGCGCTTGCGGTCATATCCCTCCACCTTCGCCCCGACATCCTTCAGCGCGCGGAGTATGTCGGTAGGGTGTCCGTCCTCGCCGAATGCCCCGAGCTTGTAGAGCGATGGGCGGCAGGCTGGCTCCCAGTAGAACACTCCCCGGCAGTGGCCGCCGGTCTCTGTCATGGCGCGGCGCAGTATCTCACGGTATTGCTCGCGGCCCTGGTGCATGACATACGGACGCTCCATATCGACCAGGAATCCTGTCTCGACAATCATCACGTCACGGTCGTACTTCTTCACGACAGCACGTATGTTCTTCATACAGTCGGCGATGGTCTGCCATGCGTTAGGCTCTTTCTTCGCCTCCATGGCCCAGTAGGGATAGAGCGACATGCCTATCATGTCGAATTTCCCGCCGTTCTCGAGTATCGTGTCGAGGTTGTGGTTATACAGGGTGTTGTCGAATCCGTTGTCGAGATGGACAATGACGATGGCGTCGGGGCATACGCTCTTGACGGCATCGTAGCCCTCGCGTATGAATCCCGCATACTGCTTGGGGTTCCGCTCGACGTGTCCCATGCTCTTTGTTATGGTCGTGTTGCCCTCAGCGTCCTTCACTTCCCATCCTGTCTCAGGGTCAGTGACGACGCTCCACAGCATTCCGTTCGATGTCTCGTTGCCCACCTGCACCCACCGTGGGCTGACGCCGTTGTTCTTCAACAGTGTGAGCACCTCTACGGTATGCGCCCTGAGAGCCTTCAGCATGGCCTTGTATGACATCTTCTCCCATGCCTTCGGTATGTTCTGCTTGGCAGGGTCGGCCCACCAGTCAGAGTAGTGGAAATCAATCATTATGTCCATCCCGAGCGCCTTTGCCCTCAGCGCCTTGACGAGGACATCCTCCTTGTTACACCAGTTCCCGTGTCTTGAGGGGTCAACCCATACTCTCAGGCGCACGGCGTTCATGCCCATCGACTTCATCAGGGCGGTGCATTCGCGCTCCTTTCCCTGCCAGTCGAATAGCTTCTCGCCTTTCTGTTCCTGCTCTGTTGCCCAGCTTATGTCGGCCCCGATAGCGAAATCCTGTGCTGTAAGAGGCATACAGAGCGTGCACAGGAGAGTGATGATGATGTGTCTCATAGTGTGTGGTGGATATTGTCTCAGATGTTTTGTCCACAGCCTTCGTCGTTCGAGCGTTGTGTTGGAGGCAGTGGCGGATATTGTCCCTGATGCTTTGTCCACAGCCTCATGGTGAGGCTGTGGACGTTAAGCTGTAGTGTATCTGTGGATTAGATTATTTTCTCTAACTGGCTTATGTTGCGGTCTATCTCCTCCTGCTTCACCTCATAGTCCTGGAGGTTGCCCTGGAGATACTGCTGATAGGCCGACATGTCGATGAGTCCGTGGCCGGAGAGATTGAAGAGAATCACCTTCTCCTCGCCTGTCTCCTTACACTTCCCGGCCTCGTTTATGGCGGCGGCGATGGCGTGGCATGACTCCGGAGCCGGGATGATGCCCTCTGTCTTCGAGAATAGCAGGCCGGCCTTGAACGCCTCTGTCTGCTGTATGTCGGTCGCCTCCATGCGCTTCTCTTTCAGCAGCTGGGATATTATCATGCCCGCGCCGTGGTATCTGAGGCCGCCGGCATGTATGTTGGCCGGCATGAAGTTGTGGCCGAGGGTGTACATAGGCAGCAGCGGAGTGAGGCCTGAGAGGTCGCCGAAGTCATACTGGAAGACACCGCGTGTCAGCTTGGGGCATGACGCCGGCTCGGCCGCGATGAAGCGTGTCGTGCGCCCGTCGAGGATGTTGTGTCTCATGAACGGGAACGATATGCCGCCGAAGTTGGAGCCTCCGCCGAAGCAGCCTATCACGATGTCGGGATACTCTCCGGCCTTCTCCATCTGCTTCTCAGCCTCAAGTCCGATGACTGTCTGGTGGAGGGCGACGTGGTTGAGGACAGAGCCGAGGACATACTTGCAGTTGGGTGTCGTCATGGCGAGCTCCACAGCCTCTGATATCGCTGTGCCGAGTGAGCCCTGGTTGTTGGGGTCACGTGTCAGCACGTCCTTTCCGGCGCGTGTTGACATTGACGGCGACGGTGTCACCTGTGCGCCGTATGTCTCCATGATGGCGTGGCGGTAAGGCTTCTGGTCGTAGCTTATCTTCACCTGATAGACGGCGGCCTCAAGCCCGAAGACCTTCGCCGCGTATGCCAGGGCGCAGCCCCACTGTCCGGCACCTGTCTCTGTCGTGACGTTCGTCACACCCTCCTCCTTGCAGTAGTAAGCCTGAGCGAGGGCAGAGTTCAGCTTGTGTGAGCCGACAGGCGACACGCTCTCGTTCTTGAAGTATATATGTGCCGGCGTGCCGAGAGCCTCTTCAAGGCCGTAGGCACGCACGAGTGGTGTCGAGCGGTAATACTTATACTGGTCCAGTACGGCCTGTGGGATGTCAATCCACGCATTGGTCGTGTCCATCTCCTGGTGGCACAGCTCGTGTGCGAAGATAGGGTAGAGGTCCTCAGCCTTCATCGGCTCGTGGGTCTTAGGGTTCAGGGGCGGAAGCGGCTTGACAGGCATGTCGGCCTGGATGTTGTACCATTGTGTTGGGATTTCGTCCTCCGTAAGGAAGAAACGTTTCTGCTTTTTCTCCATCTTGTTTACATTTTGTTATTGTTTGTTACGTTTCTTGTTTGCAAAAGTAATAAATATATTTTAAGTGGCAAAGAGAAAACATACCTTATTCTTGTCTATGTCGGGAAAAAAGCGTAATTTTGCAGCAAAATGATAATGTGGGGCAGAGGCAGTCTGATGCCCAGAATGAATGAACATATTATGTCAGAAAAGAACCAATTCGTGCGCCAGGTGGCCGAGCAGAAGTATGAGTACGGCTTCACCACCGATGTGCATACCGAGATAATACCCAACGGCTTGAACGAGGATATTGTGCGCCTCATATCGGCCAAGAAGGGCGAGCCGGACTGGATGCTGGAGTTCCGTCTGGAGGCTTTCCGCCACTGGCAGAAGATGGAGGAGCCACGATGGGGACATGTCCATGTGCCCGAGATTGACTATCAGGCCATATCATACTATGCCGACCCTCTCGCCAAGAAGGCCGACGCACCGAAGACAGCCGACGATATCGACCCCGAGCTGATGAAGACCTTCGACAAGCTGGGCATACCGCTTGAGGAAAGGCTCGCGCTGAGCGGTGTCGCTGTCGATGCCATCATGGACTCCGTGTCGGTCAAGACGAC
>JBJEAW010000059.1:62798-69237 GCA_051869435.1 Prevotella sp.
TATGTGTCATACCTTGAGGGCTGTACCGCCCCGATGCGCGATGAGAACCAGCTCCATGCGGCCATCGTCGAGATAATAGTGAAAGACCGTGCCGAGGTGAAATACTCTACCGTGCAGAACTGGTACCCCGGCGATGAGCACGGCAAGGGCGGCGTGCTGAACCTCGTCACGAAGCGTGGAGACCTCCGCGGCGAGTCGTCGAAGCTCTCGTGGACACAGGTGGAGACAGGATCGGCCGTGACATGGAAGTACCCCTCGTGCATTCTCCGTGGCGACAACTCCGTGGCAGAGTTCTACTCTGTCGCCGTCACTAACAACTATCAGGAGGCCGACACAGGCACGAAGATGATACACCTCGGCAGGAACACCAAATCGACAATAATATCAAAGGGCATATCGGCAGGCCACTCGCAGAACTCATACCGCGGACTTGTCATGGCAGGAACGAAGGCCGACAACGCCCGCAACTACTCGTCGTGTGACTCGCTCCTCCTCGGCAGCGACTGTGGTGCCCACACCTTCCCCTATATGGATGCCCGCAACGACACCGCAATCTTTGAGCATGAGGCGACGACAAGCAAGATAAGCGAAGACCAGCTCTTCTATTGCCAGCAGCGTGGCATACCGATGGAACAGGCTGTAGGCCTCATTGTCAACGGATATGCGAAGGATGTGCTCAACAAGCTCCCTATGGAGTTTGCTGTCGAGGCGCAGAAACTGCTCTCCGTATCGCTTGAGGGGACAGTGGGATAAACTGCCGATGGATATGCGGGGCGGTGTCTTTTGCAGGCCACGGCGACAGCCTTGCCCCCATGTCTTGCAGCCTTTGGCTATGCTCCATAGCCCCCCTCTCCCTTATCCAATGGCCACCGTTCCCCCTGGCTCCGTCAGGGGGCAATGAAGCCAAGGACAGCCTTTTGGAGAACTGTCACCCCCTTGTGGCTCTCTGCGGCATAAACACCAGATATCATGCCTACACTAAAGTCATTAGCAAAAGATACTGCCATCTATGGCATGAGCAGCATCGTCGGGAGGTTCCTCAACTACCTCCTTGTCCCCCTCTACACGTATTACATGCCTAAAGAGACCGGCGACTATGGCGTCTCTGTCAATATGTACGCCTACACCGCCTTGGCCTTGGTGATACTTACCTTCGGCATGGAGACGACATTTTTCCGTTTCGCCAACAAGGAAGAGGAGCGTCCTGACACCGTCTTCTCCACCGCGCTGTTCATGGTCGGTGTCCTCTCGGCATGTTTCCTCCTGCTTCTCTTCGGCTTTATCGGCCCTGTCAGCACGGCTCTCGGCTACGCCTCCCATCCTGAGTATCTGCTCATGATGGGCGTTGTGACAGCCCTCGACGCCCTTCAGGCCATACCATTCTGCTATCTCCGCTACAAGAAGCGCCCGCTGAAGTTTGCGGCGCTGAAGATGCTTTTTATCCTGCTGAACATCGCCCTGAATGTTCTCTTCTTCGTATTCCTCCACCGTACCGAGGTCTTCTATGTCTTCGCCATCAACCTCATGTGTACGGCAGCCATAACGTTCTTCTTCATCCCCGACCTCATCCGCATACGCTGGCGTGCCGATATGGCTCTCCTGCGCCGTATGCTCGGCTATTCATGGCCGCTGCTTGTCCTCGGCATAGCCGGCATACTGAACCAGACGGCAGACAAGATAGTCTTCCCTCTCGTGTGTGACAAGGCCGACGCGACAGCCCAGTTGGGCGAGTACGGCGCGTGTGTGAAGATAGCCATGATCATGGCCATGATAACCCAGGCCTTCCGGTTCGCCTATGAGCCGATAGTATTCGCCAGCGCCAGGGACCGTGACTCTAAGGAGTACTATGCCAAGGGCATGAAGTTCTTCATCATCTTCACCCTCCTCGCCTTCCTCTCTGTCATGGCCTATATGGATATCCTGCAGCGCATCATAGGCCCCGAGTACAGGGGCGGCCTCCGCACCGTGCCCATCGTCATGGCTGCGGAGATAATGATGGGCGTGTATTTCAACCTCTCCTTCTGGTATAAGCTCATCGACAAGACCATCTGGGGAGCGTGGTTCTCGATAGCGGGCTGTGCTGTCCTCCTCGCTGTCAATTTCGTCTTCATCCCTGAGTATGGCTATATGGCGTGCGCATGGGGAGGCGTCGCCGGCTACGGGACAGCCATGACGCTGTCATATATAGTGGGCCAGAGGAAGAACCCCATACGCTATCCCATGGGCTCCATCTGTGTCTATGTCGCCATCACCGTGCTCTTCTTCTGTGTCATACAGTGGAGCAACAGCCATCTTCCTCTTGTCGCCGCCCTTGCCCTCAACACTGTCGTGCTGCTGATGTTCGTGGGCCATATCGTCTATCATGACCTCCCTCTTGATGGCATCCTGCGCCGTCTGCGCCGCCGTTGAGGCTCATGCGCTGGCCTCCCGGCCATGAGTGGCGTGACGAGGCTCATGCTCTCATTATACCATCGATGACACTCTTGCCCCCTCACCATAACCTCTAATGATATCCCCGCCTCCTGTCTGCCCGACGGGAGGCATAACCATACCCTCTGATATGAAGAAACTGAAGCTTTACTCCATCCTCGCCCTCCTCGCCACGGCTATCCTCATAGGAGCCTGGCTGTGGCTCCGTGGCGTTGTCAACGACAGCAGTGTCTCCCTTTCTGCCACCAACGAGCGTGCCTCTATGACCCCCGCCGCCATCGACAGCATACGCTCCATAGGCCAGTGGGAGCTATCTACCGTGGTGCTGACGACAGAGGTTGACACTGTACAGAAGCGGTGGCTGGGTCTCGTCAAAGACCATCTGAAACGCTCATACACCGGCCGCATGTCTGTCGGGATAGACCTCCGCCGCCTCGCCGAGCAGTGTCACACGGTAGATGCCGACACCATACGCATCACACTGCCTGATGTCTGTCTCCTCGACACCAACTTCATCGACGAGAGCAAGACACGCATCCTCGTCTCTGACAGCGAGAAGATGGAGCACGACGCGGGAATATCGAAAGCCATGCTCAGCAAGGCCCGCGAGCGCATGAGGCGCCAGGGACTGACACAGGATGTCATGGAACAGTGCCGCCACCGTGCGACAGACGAGATAACCCGCCGCCTGACAGACATCGGCTATAAGAAAGTCGTCGTCTCGTTCGGCAAGAGCCGTTAGCCCGCTCCGTGCCTCCTTGTGCGCCCTTGTTTCCCCCTCTTGCGCCCTGTTTCCCCTCTTGTGCGCCCTTTGGCTCCTCTCTTGCGCCCTTGTGCCGTCAATACAGCGGCGATTCAATCGCCGCCTTGCCCTCCCCCTGCGCCCTTTCCCGTCTTAACCCACTCCCCCTCACGCCCATGGTCCTTAACTACATCTTCATAGCCTTCTTCCTCATAGCCTTCGTTATAGCCGCCATCAAGCTGCTGTTCCTTGGCGATATGGATGTCTTCCCCGCCATGATGGACAGCACGTTCTCGTCGGCGAAGACCGCCTTCGAGATATCTCTCGGCCTCACCGGCGTCCTCTCCCTCTGGCTCGGCATCATGAAGGTAGGCGAGAAGGGTGGTGTCGTCAATGCCCTCGCACGCCTCCTGTCGCCCGTCTTCTGCCGTCTCTTCCCCGATATCCCCAAGGGACATCCTGTCACAGGCACCATATTCATGAACATAGCGGCCAACATGCTCGGCCTCGACAATGCCGCCACACCAATGGGACTGAAGGCCATGGGCGAGCTGCAGACACTCAACAAGACACCCCACCGCGCCACAAACCCCATGATCATGTTCCTCGTGCTGAACACATCGGGCCTGACAATCATCCCCGTCAGCATCATGGTCTATCGCGCACAGCTCGGAGCCGCCAACCCCACCGACATCTTCATACCCATACTCCTCGCCACCTTCGTCTCGACGATGGCCGGCGTCGTGGTCACATCCCTCTTCCAGCGCATCAATCTCCTCAACCGCACGCTCGTCCTTACGTTCGGGACGCTGTCGCTCCTCGTCGCCTCTGTGATATGGGGCTTCTCTGTCATGGACAAGGAGACGATGGACCTCGTCTCGAAGGTCGCCGCGAACATCATCCTCATGTGCATCATCGTCACGTTCATCGTGGCGGGGGCTGTGCGGCGTGTGAATGTCTATGACGCGTTCATCGAGGGCGCGAAGGACGGTTTCAAGACAGCCGTGACAATCATCCCATACCTTGTCGCCATCCTTGTCGCCATCGGCGTGTTCCGCGCCTCGGGGGCTATGGACTGGCTCATAAGCGGCATCACATGGCTTGTCAGTGTCTGCGGCATGGACACAGACTTCGTCGGCGCGCTGCCGACAGCCCTCATGAAGCCTCTCTCTGGCGGCGGCGCGAGGGGCATGATGGTCGATGCGATGACCCAGTACGGTGCTGACTCGTTCGTCGGGCGCCTCTCGTGCATCTTCCAAGGCTCTACTGACACGACGTTCTACGTCCTCGCCGTTTATTTCGGCTCTGTCGGCATACGTGACACACGCCATGCTGTGGCGTGCGGACTGCTGGCCGATCTCGCCGGCATCATTGCCGCGATAGCCATCGCATACATGTTCTTCGGATGACAACACCCCACGTCCATGGCCTCACGATATGGGCGGCGATGGGGATAATGATACGCTAAAAGGCTTGGAGCATCATGCTCCAAGCCTTTTATCGTTAATGGGTGGTATGGTAGAGGCTGCAGGATGAGACTGCACGATGACACATCCGCGAACTCCTGACACGCCTAATATATCAGTCCCGAGGGATTCTTCATCCACAGCCGGAATACCGGGTCGATGATACAGAAAGAGCCGTCATCCACTTTCTCTATGATGTCTTTCTCTTGCAGTATCCTCTTATTCTTAGCCAGAGTGTTAGGATTGCCGAGACTGTACCGCTCTTTTGCTGTCGCGGATGACAGCTGTTTCTCACCGTTGCTGATAGCCCTCAACAGCTCTCTCTGGCTTGATGTTATCCCCTCAATGTCGTTCTGGAACATCGGGGTGTTGATGTTGACCACCTGTCTCACACCGTTCCTCAACGTCTCTTCTGTAACCTCAGTCTCTGTCATGCTCCAGATGAAGAAGCACAACTGCTGGATATACCATGAATGACATTCTACAATGTCGCATATCCTTGATGCCATACCCTCAGATATGTGTTTCCCTGTCTCTTCGAATGACGACATGATAAACTCCACCCAGTATTTCTTTTCTATCTTCTTCAAGAACACCACCTGCCCGAAACGGTAGAACGGGCTGCCAGCATTGTTGAAGATATCGAGCATCATATGGCGTTTACTGCCGTATAGGCAGTATGTCACATGCTCCTGCTTCTGCCATGCTGAACGCATCTTGCCCTCCATATCCTTGTATTCGGCAAGCCCGGCAAGCTGTTGGAACTCGTCTATGCAGACGACAATCCTTATGCCTTTCTCTGTGGCCAACACCTCTGGTAGCATGAGGATTGACATCTTGTCGAGCTCCTGAGGCACATATTTCAAGTCGAAAGCCATAAAGTCTGTTATCTGGTCGTTTATGACAATCTGGGGCACAACACCGTTAAGGAATCTCTTTGCGTCACTGATCCATCTCTCAACCTTTGTCGTCGTACATGTTATCACCTGACTTGCAAAAATCTTGTAGAACTCAGACTCGCTGCTGATGCTGAACGCATCGATATGGCATACCCTAACATCGGGCTCCTCAGTGGCCAGTTCGCTCATAGTCTTCTTTACAAGAGATGATTTCCCCCATCTGCGTGGAGACACCAGCATGGTGTTTATGTGTGAGTTAATCATCTGCTTCAGCATGGCCCTGTCTTCTGTCCGGTCTATGAAGTTCTTGTCGGTAGCCAGTGTGCCGAATTGGAAAGGTGATACCTGTCTTGCCATATAAGTAATGCTTTGGATATTAGCCATATAACACGATATTACCTTTTGGTAACTTACCTTTAGGTAATATCTTTGTGCAAGGATAGTGCAAGGTGAGTGTAATAAAGGCTTGCCTTTAATTACCGAGCCGCGGCCTATCGTATGCAAAGATAGTGAAAAAGTGTGATACGGCAAAGGGATTCCGCATGTTTTTTTGCTGGTGAGGATGTGGGAATGTTGGCTGTATGCTTGTTTTGTGGACGTGTGTCGCCTCTCCGAGGCTTGATATAGTTGTGTCGTCTATACCCCACCTTCCGCTCAGTCGTCGGCTTCGCCTCCTCCCTCGCTACAGGTGGGGTTTCTAACAGTCGCGCCTCTCCGAGGCTGTGGGTGATAGTGAGTTCCCCGTGTCTTCTGTGTCTCTGGGGTTGTGGGTGAGAATTGTATGCCCCTCTCTGCTTAAACTTCGATGCTGCGGGTAGGGATGATGTCTCCTTGTCTTCTGTGTCTCCGATGCTGCGGGTAGGGATGATGTCTCCTTGTCTTCTGTGTCTCCGATGCTGCGG
>JBJEAW010000059.1:69337-70235 GCA_051869435.1 Prevotella sp.
GTAGGGGTGATGTCTCCGTAGCTTCTGTGTCTCCGATGCTGCGGGTAGGGGTGATGTCTCCGTAGCTTCTGCGTCTCCGATGCTGCGGGTAGGGATGCTGCCTCCTTGTCTTCTGTGTCTCTTAGGCTTGTCCACAGCCTCGGAGAGGCGCGACTGTTAGAAACCCCACCTGTAGCGAGGGAGGAGGCGAAGCCGACGACTGAGCGGAAGGTGGGGTTATAAGGCACTAAACAGTTGAGCCTCGGAGAGGCGACACACGTCCACGTATCGTAGCAGACATGTCTCATGGTATAAAAATCAGCAAAAAGATGAGCTGCATGTTATCACACCGCAAGCGAGGCTGATGGCATCTTTGCTTCCACTGCCATATTAGAGATACTTTTCGTCGTATTCCACATTAGTCTCTTTGAGGAGCGTTATCAGCTCATCTCTCAGCGAGACTTTCTTGTGATGCTCCTGCTGGTCACGTATGTATCTTATGATCTTGTCTTTGTCGTGATATGAACAGGTTGAGGCATAGTATTCTTTCCCCCACGATTCGAAGTATGGGTATTTGTCTCTGTTCGTGTGCAGGAATTTGTTTGATGACGTCTTCACCTCCTGTACAAAACGTGAAAGGGACAAGGTTGGGTGTAGCTCTATAAGCATGTGTATATGGTCTGGCATGCAGTTTATCTGGTATAGCTTGCATTTCTGTCCTCGTATGATGCCCCAGATAAAGCGGAACAAGTTCTCCCTGTATTCCTGAGTGAGTGCCGGTACGCTCTTGTGCGTGCGGAATACGATATGATATATTTGGCATGTGTAGCTCATAGATGTTGTTTATTTGCTTGTTTTGTGGACGTGTGTCGCCTCTCCGAGGCTTGACATGGTTGTGTCGTTTATACCCCACCTTCCG
>JBJEAW010000060.1:0-4580 GCA_051869435.1 Prevotella sp.
CCAGCGTATGAAGCGGTCGAATGTGATTTCTTTGTTGTACACGACAGGTAAAGGTGTGTTGTTAGTTTCTACAATACCAAAAGACTGGAAATAAGGAATCTGGAATCAGTCTCGCCCAGAATCATCCGTTCATTGGCTGCTGTCCGTCATTCAAGATTCCTAATTTCCAGTCAAAATCTGCCATCAACAAGCCTTACTTAACCTGTATGACGAGATACTTGCTTGTTGACCAGAACACATCCGGATTTGTTATGCGGAGGATGTACTGCTTGGTAGCGTCACGCTGAAGGGTGTAGCTTGAAGAAGGATGAGATGTGAGAATCTTTGCCGACTTAGAGTAGAGCTTTATCTCCTTGTCAACGCGGATGTCAATCTTTGTGAAGTAGTTGCGGTTGAAGTTTGACTTCAAGACGTCGCCTTTCTCAAGGATACGGTTCTCCTGCAGCTCTTTCTTAGTGCCGAAGACATACCATGCTGTATGTATCTGTCTGTCCTGATTGGATATTGTGTTAGCTTTCTCCTGTGTCTCTGTCTTGAGTGTAGCCACATCATTGTTGAGCGTCGTTACTGTCTGGTCAAGCTCTGTGATGCGCACATCCTTCTGGGCAAGCTCTTTTCTCAGCACGTCAATCTGCTTTGTCTTGTCCTCCAGCTCGGCTGTGAGGTTCTCGATTGTTGTCTTCAGCTGTTCTGCCGCGACGCTTCCCTCTCTTGCCTGGCGCTGCAGCTTGGCTATGAGCTCGCGGTTATGCTTCATTGTCTGTGCTATGAAGGCCATGTCGCTCTTTATCTGCGATGTGCGGTTAGAGCTCTCGCCGGTCTTCGCCAGCGTGACACGGTTCTCTGCGGCAGAGATCTGTCTGAAGCCCTCCTGTATCTCATTGAGTGTGGAGAGCATATCGTTTATCTCATTGTCTTTCTGGGCGATGACACGGTTGAGCGAGTCTGTGCGCTCATTCTCGGCCGACGACCCGTTCTTGTTACTGTTGTCACAGGCTGCCAAACTCAGCATGCACAGTGCGATGGCGAAAAGCTTTCTCATGTTTCTTCTAATTATTTGTTGTGTATTCTGTTATTTCCGTTTTCCTGATTCGGTTGGTGGGTGGATGAGGCAGATGGGCTTACGGGCAGTCCCCGCATCCGTGACAGCAAACCTTCTGCTGGTGTCAACGAGGGCTGTCAGAGAGTCATTTGTCTGTCTTGCCCGCCACGATGATGACAATCTCCCCCTTGGGTGGTGTCTCCGTGAAGTGGGCCACGACCTCCTCTACCGTTCCGCGAACTGACTCCTCGTGTATCTTGCTTATCTCACGGCAGACGCTGACCTGCCTTTCCAGCCCGAAGAACTCGCCGAACTGCTGTAGGGTCTTCACCACTCTGTAAGGCGACTCGTAGAATATCATGGTGCGTGTCTCCTCGGCGAGCTGCATGAGACGTGTCTGCCGCCCTTTCTTCTGTGGCAGGAATCCCTCGAAGGCGAACCTGTCGCATGGAAGCCCTGAGCTGACAAGGGCTGGCACGAAAGCTGTCGCGCCGGGCAGCGTCTGCACCTCTATGCCTGCCGCAACGGCCTCACGGACGAGGAAGAAGCCGGGGTCGGAGATGCCTGGTGTGCCGGCGTCGGTTATGAGGCATATGGTCTGGCCTCCTTTGAGGCGCTCGACAATGCCGGCCGATGTGCCATGCTCGTTGAACTTATGGTGGGCCATGAGCTGGCGGTGTATGTCGTAGTGTTTCAGGAGAATGCCCGATGTGCGCGTGTCCTCACACAATATGAGGTCGGCCTCCTTAAGCAGACGCACAGCGCGGAATGTCATGTCCTCCATATTGCCCACAGGAGTGGGCACAAGGTATAGTGTCCCCATGTACTTTTTATGTATGTATATGCCTTCAAGCCGTATGGGGCAACGGTGCGATCCATGTGTCTGACAGCCCACTACAGCCATCGGCCACAGCTCCCGACCGACTGCTTTCGGCGAGCCGGAACGATGCCCGCGGGAGAGCGTCATGGTGTCCGCAGGCGGCTTTGGCGGCACAGTGACAGACATGGCACACGTCTCCCCGACAGCATTTTAACTGACTACAAAAATACTCCATTAATCTGACACAGGCAAAAAAAACATGTGTCTTCTTGGTATTTTTAAATTTTCTTTGTACTTTTGTCCGTAAAATATGGCAATATGGTGTCACTCTGTTCGCTCAGCCCGCCATACCTACACATATGGCTGACATGCCCACATGTGCTATGCTGGCAGACTGGCCACCGCCGTCACAGGACAACAATACATAATTTTACTGAACACTCATACATATATATATATAAAACAAAAGAATGACAAACGACACACAGGGCGAGAAACGCCGCCAAGGCCGCATAGAGGTAATATGCGGGTCCATGTTCTCTGGCAAGACAGAGGAGTTGATACGCCGCATGAAGCGTGCGAAGATAGCACGCCAGAGGGTTGAGATATTCAAGCCCGCCATCGACACGCGATATAGCGAGGAGGATGTAGTCAGCCACGACCACACTTCCATCCCCTCTACTCCTGTCGAGTCGTCTGGGGCGATACTTCTTTTCTCAGAAGGCATTGACGTTGTAGGCATCGACGAGGCCCAGTTCTTCGACAACGGCATAGTTGACGTGTGTAACGAACTTGCCAACAACGGCATCCGTGTCATTGTGGCAGGTCTCGACATGGACTTCAAGGGACAGCCGTTCGGCCCAATGCCGTCACTCATGGCTGTTGCCGACGATGTCATGAAGGTACATGCCATCTGTGTGCGCTGTGGCTCTTTGGCCTACGTCAGCCACCGCATAGTCGATGTGGAGAAGCGTGTACTGCTCGGAGAGACTGGCGAGTACGAGCCGCTATGCCGTGAGTGTTACCAGAAGGCGATAGCAGCGAGGGAGGCATCGGCGACAGGAAAATAAGCCGGGAGATGCATTGCGGCACAAGAAGAAACAGGAGAGGACGAAAGGAAAGACAAACCCAGAATCAAATAGAAACAGACGATTATGAGAAAAAGGATTCTTGGCATACTATTTATGGCAGCCGTATCGCTTGCGGCGGCGGCACAGCCAGCCTACACCCATCCATGGCATGGACGGCGCATAGCATACTTCGGCGATTCGATAACTGACCCACGCGTCAAGGCAGGAACAAAGAAGTGGTGGAGCATTCTCAGCGAATGGCTCCAGGCGACGAGCTATTGCTATGCCATAAGCGGACGGCAATGGAACGATATTCCCCGTCAGGCGGAGGCTCTCCTGGCCGAGCACGGGCAGGATTTCGACGCCATCATCATCCTCATGGGCACAAATGACTATATCCACTCCGTACCACTCGGCGAATGGTACGACATCGAGGAGAAGGACGTGGTATATACCGAGAACAAGCAGCAGATGACCCAGCGCCGCAAACACCGCACGCTCTGCATCAACGACACGACATTCCGCGGGCGCATAAACAAGGCGATGAGGATGATAAAGGACATGTTCCCGACAAAGCAGGTCGTCCTGCTGACACCCATACACAGGGCATACTTCAGCTCCGGCCCGCAGAACATACAGCCCGACGAGCTGTATCCTAACAGCATAGGGCTGTGGGTGGACAGCTACGTGGAGGCCGTCAAAGAGGCTGGCAACGTGTGGGCTGTGCCGGTGATAGACCTCAACGCCACAAGCGGACTGTACCCTCTCGCCGACAGCCACGCACAGTATTTCTCACGCCCTGACGGCGACCGCCTCCATCCTAACGACGCCGGCTACACCCGCATGGCACGCACCATATACTGCCAGCTCTCCGCCCTGCCATGCACATTCGAGTGATGGCCCTGCAATACTCCCTGCGAGCCGAAGGCAGAGGCGCGAGCACCACACACGACAGACCGGAACGAACGACATGACACGCCCCCTGGCGACGCACGACGTGGCAGGGGGAAAAACATAAATCACCATCAATAACCTATTAAAACAACAACAATTATGAAAAAGTATGTTTGTGACGTATGCGGCTGGGAGTACGACCCAGAAGTAGGAGTGCCAGAGGCTGGCATAGAGCCAGGCACAGCGTTTGAGGATCTCCCAGAGGATTTCGTATGTCCTGTATGCAGTGTCGGGAAAGACCAGTTCTCTGAAGAATAAAGACGGCCTTACAGACGATACCGGAATCTGAACAGCAAGGCAGTGGAGAGGCGTAGCAATTTGCACACGCTCCCCCACTGCCTTGAAACATTCTCATGGGATATCAGGCAAAACATGTTTTGAACGGGCGAACTTATCATAAATAGTGCCTGTGTAGCAGGTTAATAACCAGCCCTCCCAGTGATTAAGTCCGCCAACGCTTTTTACGGAAATCATATTACTCATTTTTATGATTGGCTACAGTCTATGTCCGCCTCAGATATGATGTTTTCCTTTATGAAAAACTCTTTCACTGCCTGATTAAACTTTTCCCGCTCAAACTTCTTCACTTTGCCAGGGTATTTAAGCTCTTCCAGCACTTTTAAGAAAGCGATGGCCAACACCCTGAGACATTCCTTCTCATCTTTTGCATTGAGAAATGTCTCGAAATCCATGA
>JBJEAW010000061.1:0-4528 GCA_051869435.1 Prevotella sp.
CCAGCCACATCATCACCCTATCGGGTTTCGCATCAATCACAAGGCGATAAACATCGAAGGCTGTGCAAGCGAGAGCAGAGCCATTGACTTCGTCGAAGGCTGGCTACATTTAACATCGTTGAATATCGGCTGCACTGCCTTTCATGTTTATCGCCTTGAAGAGAATGGTAGCCTTCTGCAAGAAGGTGGTGTCAGGCTTCCACTTTGGGCGTTAAGAGCTTGCTCTTATAAGACCGAGGCGGAAGCCCGACACCAGGGGCTCTGCCCCCCACATACTCTTCAAGGGGTTTATAATGGTTTTTGTCATTCGTGACTGACACAGGGTTTTACTGGTAACCCGTTATTGGCGCATCATTCTGCCTGCTACTTTACGCCTTTCTTTCTGGTCGCTCTGGATTCGTGTCCCGTTATGTTCTGGGTGCAAATATAATAAATATTCTTTCAATTATTGCGTTATATGGTATAAAAACGACCTAAAAAAGTGCTTTTTAACTGTCCCCACTATGCCTGCTGTATGTCAACGAGACATATCGGACAAGTATAAACCAATGCTCATATTCCACGCATACCGCCGCCCCGCCACCACATTTTTCTGCCGCCGATGCTTGCGTATGTCAGGATAAATGACGATATTTGCATCCTCATGAGGTCTGGCCTCATACTTTTACATCCTGTCCTGACATCATGCGGGGACGACGACCGCTGTCGCCGCCATATATCCCGCTTTCAGCTTTCATCCACCATTCACCTCCCCATGATATGATTACACTCTTCATTCCCACCGCCATCGCCGCCGTCGCAGACACCCTGCTCGGCGTCTCACATCATGGCCTCCATGCGGGCAGATATCGCTGGCGGCGCACAAGGAACGCGTGGGCCATCGACATGGCGATGGCAGGAGGCGGCGTGGGGCACGTGGCCAACAAGTGGACGTATGGCCTCGTCAACTCCCTTGTGGGCAATCTTGTGGCCCATCTCTGGAATCTCTTCGGGCGTATAGACCGTGTCTCGGCGTATGGCGGCGTGATAGCCCTGTCGGGAGCGACACCGGCAAACAGCGCCATGACAATAGGACACTATGCCCTGGGGCCTGCCGGATATACGGCCGACTGGCGCGACCATCTCTTCGTACACGAGTATGGACATTATCTCCAGAGCCTCGTCATGGGGCCCCTGTTCTTCCCCGTCGTGGCGCTGCCCAGTCTCCTCAGCGCATGGTTCACCTCACGTCTCTGTGGCATGAGACATGAGGAACGGTGGTTTGAGGCTGATGCCAGCCGCCGTGGCGCGCGCCATTTCCTGCTGGGCGCGAGGCATGGCACAGCGGGCGGGGATGGGGGACAGGAGCCGAGACTGGAGCTGCGGGCGTTCAGGCGAGGGGGCGTGACACCATATCTGAACCCAAGACTTGGCCTCAGACGCCAGGACAAGATGTTCCCGACAAAGGCGTGCGGGGTCGTCGTGTGGGATTTCGTGCTGTGACGAAGGAGATGGCCGGGGGCTTAGGTGATGTTCGGAAAATAATCACAACGCCACTTTTAAAAGTGAACTCAGTAATATTACTGTGATTCTCAGAGTTAATAAATAGAGCCCGCCAGAAGTGTTTATACAGCAATCCGCCCGTTCTCGGGATGATGAGTGGTTGTCAGAAAAGTATATGCGTAATGCTCAAAAATATACGATTGCTATACATTTTTTGGCGATATCGTTTAAAATCTTTAAATAATTGTCATAATTACGTCGCATTTCTTGCAGGATTTGGTTACATTTATTATATTTGCAAAGATTTTAGTATAATAGTGTTCTCATGATACTTTTTTGTACATGACGCACAAAATAATTGGTGGGTTCTGTTGGTTACTTCCCTTTGGTCAGTGGGTCCAGAGGACAAGTCTCGCTTTGACAGATTTCCAGTTTGTCTCTGAGGGCGGAGTGGCAGTTCGTAAGGGAACGTGTGGACATCGTGACCGCGTACAGGCAATATGCGCCAGAGAGAAATAGAAAGATGACAAGACACAACCCATAATCATTAACTTTAAGACGGTGGGAACAAACATGCCCCACCTAAATAATAATACATCAATATATACACCATGAAGGAAAAAGAAGTGAAAACTCGCCGCGCAAAGAAGTTCAACAGCGAAGAGCTGCTAAAAAATCTTGCGAAAGCCATGGAAGAGGATAAGCTTTTTAAGGATGTCAATCTCACCATTGAAAGCCTTGCGGACATGATGGGCACTAACCGCACATATCTCTCCAAGACCATTAATGACAATTTCCAGATGCCTTTCAGACAATGGCTGAACTCTTACCGTATAGAGCAGAGCATACAGTATATGCTCCACCATCCGGCAGCCAATCAGGAAGAGATTGCCAAGCACAGCGGTTTCCTGAGCGCGTCAGCTTTCAACCATAAGTTCAAGGCCGTCACAGGCACTTCTCCACGTTTGTGGCTTGTAGAGATGTCTATAGGTAATAAGTTCAAGCTCGAGAAAGAAGACTGATAATAATGAAAGGCATTGCCGAGTATCTCAGACGCATTGGCAAAGCACGCGGCTTTGGAATACAGTCACCATGGGCGTTCCGCTTCGTGACAGAGGTAATCGGAGAGAAATGGCCTTATTATGCTTATGACGATATCGACCGTATGTACACAACGCGTCGCGAGAGACGCTACAGAAAACTTTTGCTGCGTGTAAGGAACGATATCTACCCCAACAAACTGGTCGAGCGGGATATAAGCGAGATTGATGATGGTGCCATCGCCAGCGATGCCGTCCTGTGTGGTATGCATGGGGCCATTGTTGTGAGTGGCATATACCGTGACAAAAAAAGCCGTGAGGCGTGGGAGATGATGAAGAATAATCCCCATATCGGCGTCACGTTCGATCTCTATGACTTCGCGATATGTTTCCTCGACACGTCAATCTATAAGCAACATTATATCCTCAACTTCTGATATATAGTAATGTTCAAATAATTAGCGAAGATAATTTTTGAACATTACTTTCCTTTTATACCGACGTAGGATATTGCCGCCCACACAGGTGGGGGGAATGCTTCCATGGCATGTTATTATGGCCGGAAAAAGTTACATATTATTAAAATGAGCAATGGTAAACGAAAAAAATACCGTCTATCCTTTGCTATATTTCAATAAAATGATTACTTTTGCGCCTAAAACAAACAGAGAGACGGCCTCCCGGCCGTAATCTGTGGAAGAATAACAAGTCAAAACAATAACTACAAAGCTATGTATTGGACACTAGAACTCGCGTCAAAGCTGGAAGACGCTCCATGGCCAGCAACGAAAGAAGAACTCTTGGACTATGCTACCCGTACGGGCCTGCCTCTTGAGGTTATTGAGAACCTTCAGGAAATAGAGGATGAGGGCGATGTATATGAGAATATCGAGGACCTCTGGCCTGACTATCCTTCAAAGGAAGATTTCTTGTTCAACGAGGACGAATATTAAAGGGAGCAATAACCCACATAAGTGATGCTCAAAAAATCATTTCGGCAATTTTGTCTCAAAAAGATGATGCAAAAGTGACGGGTAGAAAATCATAGGAACTTGATTCTGGAACATCACTAAGCACATTGCAAGGGGTTAATATACAAAAAAACCAATGATTCCGGACACCGATATGGTGTCAGGGTCATTGGTTTTTTTTCGACCTGCACGGTTGGCATGGGCTATGCGCTGAGGGGCTGTGCTTTTCCCCTCGGCCGGCGGCCCGTTGTTACAGCCCATACCCTGACAGTACAGATAGTTGCCCTTTCTTTCCCCCCATTATAACATATCCCTCCACCCAGACAATGACCATACATATAGTAAGACACGGACAGACAGAGGAGAACCAGCAGCATATCCTCCAAGGCCACATGCCAGGCACGCTGACACCACAGGGCAGAGAACAGGTGAGGCTCGCGGCAGAAAGGCTCGCGGCCAAAGGCATAACGTACAGGGCCATCGTCACGAGCGACCTGCGACGCGCCATGGACTCGGCAGAGATAATAGCCCGGAAGCACATGCTGCCCGTAGTCCCCATGGCAGAGCTGAGAGAGCGGGACTGGGGCATATACACCGGCATGACTGTGGCCGATGCGGCCAGACAGTACAAGCGACACGGGCAATGGCGCTTCCCCACAGGCGACGCCGAGACCGACGCCGAGATACTCCTCAGGGCACACCGCGCGCTCACCATGCTGGGGGAGAGGTATGACAAGGACGACAACATCATTGTCGTCACACACGGACAGTTCGCGCGCAACCTCATAGCAGCACGTCTCGGAGCCTCATACCATGATGTCGTGCCGATGGTAAACGCAGAGATACGTGAGCTGCATATCTGACCGCTGTCACTCCTTGGTGACACCCAAGCCGGCACCCTCGTCAGGCAGACGCTTTATCCACCGCCATAATGTGGAGCGGGGGACAGGGAGGATGGCCTGTATCTCTCTCGCCGACAATCATTTAAACTGTGTCACTGCTACGCACAATAAAATGTATTTAGAAATCGTTTTA
>JBJEAW010000062.1:0-2742 GCA_051869435.1 Prevotella sp.
ATGCGCAGGTTGCCCTTTGCTTTTCCCTTCGGCCAGCGACCGTTGGTTCAGGGCGTGCCTCTCATGGCCTTCACACTCCCCTGGGCTATGCGCTTTTGGGCTTTGCTTTTCCCTTCGGCCAGCGACCGTTGGTTCAGCCCGTGCCTCTCATGCGTTTTGCACTGCTCTGGGCAAAAACAAGATTACATCCTGAATCTATCGGCGTATGCCGACTCTCCTTAGACATTTACACCATAATAATTTTCTCTTGTCACACCTACTGACACACATATAAAACCGCAGGAAATAAGAACACTAAGAACACACGGAAAGTTTCCAATGGATAGTTAATATAAGAAAAAAAGGAGGCAAAAGGCTGAAAATGTGCAACATTTAGGTGATTAGGAAGTGAAAAATTTGGCCATGAATGAAAAATGACTTAACTTTGCATAATGTATTGTGCCACAAAAGGAGATACAGGCACAGAGAAGGTATTTACTAAGGTATTAATTAAGGAACAAACAAAACCAAAGTAGAATGAAAAAAATCTTTACGCTTATAGCAGCAGCCGTTACGGCTCTCACAAGCATGGCTGCCGACTACACAGACAAGCTCCAGGTGCTCGTGAACGGCAACGGAGCGACACAGGAGGCTACAATACGCCTCACAGAAGAGACTGACGGCACGACAACGCTCATGCTGAACAACTTCTGCCTTGACGACGGCAAAGGCACAGTGATGCCTGTCGGCAATATCGTATTGAGGAATGTGGCTGACGCCATCGCCCCTACAGCAGGCGAGAAAGCATATACTTTCACAGGAAACATCACCATCGAGCCAGGTACAAAGGAAGGTGTGGACACATGGTTAGGCCCTATGCTTGGCGCTGTGCCAGTAGAGCTTCGCGCAAGCCTGAAGGACAATAAGCTGTACGCTGTGATAGACATCAACATGGCGTCACTCGGACAGATAATAAATGTTGTCTTCGGAAGCCGTAACTACCAGATACCTAACTCGGGATTTGAGGAGTTCCACACAGCCGGCAAGGCCGACGAGCCAAACCACTGGCACTCATTCCAGTCGGCAACAGGTAGCCTCGCAAGCATGGTGACAGGTAATATCCACCTGACAAAGAGCAATGACGTGCGCCCTGGAACAAGCGGAGAGACAAGCGTGAAGCTGGTGCCTGTTGAGGTAAAGGTATTTTTCGTAAAGATATGGGCTAACGGCACAATGACAACAGGCCGCATGATAGCAGGCTCAGCAACAGCATCAGACCCTAAGAACCATGCTGAGACAGACCTTTCAAACACCGACAAGGACGATAACGGCGACCCATTCTACACTCTCATGGACGGCCATCCAGACGCAGTGAAGGTATGGGCAAAGACAAATGTGAAATCGGGCGACGCAACTATCAGCGCGGTGATAACCGACGGCACATACTATCAGGATCCAGAGGACAAGACATATAAGAATGTCTTCAGCAAGGCTAAATCGACCATAAACACAGGCGAGCAGTGGCAGGAGATTGTTGTGCCATTTGAGAAGCAGGGCAACAACGTAGAGCCAAAGGCCATCCTTGTGACTATCTCTACCAATGGTACCCCGGGCACAGGAGCAACAGGCGACTATATCATTGTTGATGACCTCTCTCTCGTCTATAACCCACAGGCACAGTCGATTAAGTTCAACGGCAAGGAGATTGACGGCTTCTCGCCAACAACATACGAATATACTATCGACGACACTGCCGACCCATCGAAGATAAGCGTCGAGGCAAAGGGCGTGGCAAGCGTCACTCTCGGTGAGGACAACAAGACTGTCACTGTGATGACATCAGGCGAGGACCTCAGCTCAACCGTAACATATACAATCAATTTCACCAAGTCAACAACAACGCTGATAGAGAACGTGAACAATGGTGTGGCAGAGAAGAAGGTGACAGGACGCTACAACGCCGCCGGTCAGACAGTGGGCGCAAAGCAGAAGGGCATCATCATCACACGCTACTCTGACGGCACAGTGGTGAAGACAGTGAAGTAAGACGCGCCATATAAGAATAACATAACAATATCGCTATAATAGTAAGGGGAACTGCATCCTGAGAACAATCAGGCTGTGGCTCCCTTTTTTTGTGTGTAGGTGGAGAGAGAGAGGGTGGGGAGAAAGAAAGATGCGGGGAAAGAGAGGGTGTGGATATTAACCAGCCTGGAAGGCTGTACTAAACAAAGCGGTCGTAACCCGGGACATAGTCCTGGGTTACAAGTAATGGAACAACTGTCTGGAAGACAGTACCTTTCTGTGTCTTCATTGAGGGCTTTGCCCCCGGTTCTTCGCCTTCAGCTCAGATCGCAAGCGGAAACCCAACACCACCTTCTTGCAGAAGGTAGCCATCCTCTTCAAGGCGATAAACACGAAATAAACATTTTATTAGATGAGGTATAGATTGTAAATTCATAGTTGTTACAGAATAGCGGTTTATCTCTTGTTTGTCGCCTTGTGATTGATGCAAAACCCGATAGGGTGTGATGTAGCCATCTGAAAATATCTGAGCTTGCTCAAGGATTTTCAGACGGCTGCAGCATCAATGTCTCGCAAGAGACATTTTGCATCAAACGCAAGGGGTTGATTCTGGTTTTTGTTTTTCCTGTTGACACAGGATTTCCATAGTGCCCAAAAGAATTAAGTATAAAATTTTCCTAAATCGTATAGGTATATATAAGAAAGAAAAGAAAAAATTATTATCTTTGCATAAGTTAG
>JBJEAW010000062.1:2842-20009 GCA_051869435.1 Prevotella sp.
CCTCAGCAACTACCAACGCATTACATATCACGAACAATATAACTTCTAAATCAAAACACTATGGCAAATCCATTCTCTCTTGAAGGCAAGAATGCCTGGATCACTGGTGCATCATACGGCATCGGTTTCAATATCGCAAAGGCTTTTGTAGAGGCCGGCATTAAGACAATCATATTCAACGATATCAACGAGACAGCCCTCCAGCGCGGTCTCGACAACTACAAGGCTGCTGGCATTGAGAATGTCAAGGGCTATGTATGCGACGTTACGGACGAGGTGGCTATCAAGGCTCTCGTAGAGAAGATACATGAGGAGGTTGGTCAGATTGACATCCTCGTGAACAACGCGGGCATCATCAAGCGCATCCCTATGCACGAGATGAAACGTCAGGAGTTCCAGCAGGTAATAGACATCGACCTCGTCGCACCATTCATCTGTGCGAGCGCTGTGCTGCCAGAGATGATGGAGCGCCGTGAGGGTAAGATTATCAATATCTGCTCTATGATGTCAGAGCTTGGCCGTGAGACAGTCAGCGCATACGCTGCTGCCAAGGGCGGACTGAAGATGCTGACACGCAACATCTGCTCAGAGTACGGCGAGTATAACATCCAGTGTAACGGCATTGGCCCAGGCTATATCGCTACTCCACAGACAGCTCCTCTCCGTGAGCGTCAGCCAGACGGCAGCCGTCATCCATTCGACTCGTTCATCTGCGCAAAGACCCCAGCAGGACGCTGGCTCGACCCATCAGAGCTTGGCGGCCCAGCGGTGTTCCTCGCATCGAAGGCATCAGACGCTGTCAACGGACATGTGCTATATGTTGACGGCGGCATCCTCGCATACATCGGCAAGCAGCCACAATAACATCAACAGGACAGCGAGATAACATCGCTGGCGGAATAATAAATCGAGGCTACAAGCGGAGAGAGTCCTGCTTGTAGCCTCGATTGTATTATGGGTTTATAATAGTTTTTGTGATGCGTAACTGACACAGGGTTTTACTGTTAACCCGTGATTAACGCCACCTTTCTCAGTAATCACCTGACTATGATATTGACCTTCAGCGTGTGGGTGACGGTCTTGTCGATGCTGTGTCGCTTCAGGACACCCGGGCCACAGCTGCTGTTGCCTATGCCAAGGACGGCGGTGTCGATGGAGAGGACGGTATGGGCGGACGGTGGAAGCTCATGGTCATGACGCACAGAGGCTATCTCCTGCGGTGTGAACGGCAGCGCGGAGAACGAGAAAGGCTCGGCAGCGGCAGTGACGGTGATAGACTTTCCTGCTGTGGAGGAGAGCGTCAGGGATGATGTCTCGCGGTGATTGCCACAATCCTGCGGGACAGGATAATGTGTGTACTCATCCGTGACGGACGATTTCCACCACCCTACCCTTGTCGAACGCCAACGGTCAGGGAATGTGTCCCATGGCCCACGGCCGTAGTATTCAAGCTTTGAGAAATCACGGGGCAGAATGATCTGCATTCCCATACGTGGCAGCTCAGGCAGCACACCATGGCAGACATACTGCTGCTCAACGTCATACGAGCCGTCGGCAAGCGGGGTAAGGGTTGTCTTGACAGTGATATATCCCTCCGTGAACTCATATTTCTCTTCCCTGACCGTAACAGGGCGGGCAGGGCAGGACGCATTGTCGGCCGTCGTCTCGCTCAGTAGCGTGACATTAGGCGTGGCGATGTTGTTACGTGTCCAGTCTTTAGCGAGCCAGTTACCGAATGATTTGTCATTGTCGGTAGGCGCGCGGAAGAATGTCGCCTTTATCTCGGGCAGGGCTGTGCGTCCCGGTTTCACGCCACGCAAGGTTTTCTTACGCACATCAGCGATAATCCCCCTTGTGTCTGAGGCAAGCATGAACTGCTCTTCAATGACAGGCATCTGCTGGCCGTTCCGCATGACAGTAATGTCGAGCCTGACATCCGCTCCACTGCCAGCCATGTCCCTCACCTTTGCTGTCAATGTCTGAAGCTCAGTGCTGTCGCCGGGCATCACATCGGGAAGAGATATTGGGAACGGTTTCTGTGGTTTCCCATCGACAACGAATCGTGCTGACGCTGAGAAACCGTCGAGACCGACATGGTGGTTACGGTTTATGATAAATAGAGCACCATCATCATGCCTTGAGAACTGCACCGGCGAATAAACATGACGCACCTCATGGTATTTTGCCGTCAGCGAGCGGTCGCACCGCACGACACCGTTAAGGCAGAAGGCCTTCAGGTTAGGCTTGTCGTTGAAGTCTCCGCCGTAGAGCACCTTGCCATCGCGCATGATGCCCTGATCCACCCAGTCCCAGACGAATCCGCCGAGCATACGTGGGTTAGAGTAGATCTCATCCCAATACTCCTTGAAATTGCCCAAGGCGTTGCCCATGCAGTGGGCATACTCAGAGGTGAGGACAGGGCGTGTGTCTGTCATGCCGTCAAGATAGCCTCCCGAGAACTGCCACTGTCGCTGTGCAATGGCGAGAAGATGCTCCCAGCGCGCATTCTCCGCGCGCTCCTTGTCAGAGCCCTCGGGGATGCCAGGGTTAAGATACTCGTCCATGACACGTGGGTAGAAACGTGATATGACATCAACACACGGTGGGTCGGGGATGAATCCCTCGTGCCATCGGGAGAGGCTCTTATAGTCGGCCGGCTGTCCCTCAGCCTTCAGCATAGCCTCCGCCTCGCCCTCTGTTGTCCCCTGCGCTCCCTCATAATGCACGAAGCGTGTAGGGTCGAACTCATGCAACCAGCCTGCCATTGCGCTATGATTCGCGCCGAAACCGCTCTCATTGCCGAGGCTCCAGAAGACGACGCAAGGATGGTTCTTGTCACGCTCAGCGAGACGTATGACACGATCCATCATCGCCGTGTTCCACGAAGGGGTGGATGTCAGCTTGCCGCGCACGCCGTGATTCTCACAGTCAGCCTCGTCAAGGACATACATGCCGAGCGAGTCGCAGAGGTCATAGAAGCGTGGATGGCTGGGATAATGAGCCGTGCGTACAGCATTGATATTGGCCTGCTTCATGAGTATAAGATCCTGAAGCATACGCTCCTCGGTCACGGCATGGGCTGTGAGAGGGTCATGCTCGACACGGTTAACGCCACGGAAGCGCACCTGACGGCCATTGACAAGGAATCGTCCGCCACGTATCTCAAGCTGTCGGAATCCGACACGTTGTGTGGCTTGCTGTACGATGGACCCTTTCCCGTCAATCAGCGTGAGGCGTAAGGAATAGAGATAAGGCGTCTCCGCTGTCCACTGGCGCACATCACTGACAGGCACAGAGATACGTCCGAACTTCATGCGGCCACGCTGTGGGAACCACTCGTTCATCACAGCAGCCTTGTTGTCAGCGTCGAGCACCGGCGCCGCGGGGAGCGTGTCAGACACTACGACGACATGTCCCTCAGCGTCATATAGCGTCGCCAAGAGCGAGAAACCGTCGCCCTTGCTGTCGCCAAGGCTCTCTAACTGCGGATTAATCTGCAAGAGGAAACGGCGGTAGGTGTCGTCTGTGGCTATGGTGCGCACGGTGAAATCACGTATATGGAGCTGTGGGGTATGGAACAGCGTGACATCACGATGGACACCAGCAAAGCGCCAGCCGTCCTGGTCTTCAAGGTATGAGCCGTCGCTATATTTATACACTGTGAGGGCGATGGTGTTCTCTCCCTCTGTCAGACAGGAGGTTATGTCAAACTCTGACGGAGAGTTGCTGCCCTGTGAGTAGCCCACACGGCGGCCGTTGATATCGACATAGAAGGCCGACATCACACCGTCAAAGCGTATGAAAGTATGTCCGCCGTCGCGCCATGAGTCAGGAATGGTGAATGTGCGGCGATACTCTCCCGTAGGGTTACGCTCGATGACGGTGGTGTAACCCGCCTTCGGCTCGCCCATGACATAAGGCGGACAGACCTTGAAGGCATAGCCGGCCGAGGAGTAAATCGGTGTGCCGAAGCCATTCACCTCCCAGTTGGCAGGCACGCGGATTGTAGTCCACTGGGCCTGTGAGATAATCTCAGGGCGCGGTGACCAGCGGAACTGCCACGTGCCATTGAGCGACAGATGGCTGTCGCCGGGCTGCCTGGCAAAGGGCATGAAATAGCTGCGTGCCGGCCGGCGGTTTATCTGCACGACATTCTCGTTCTCCCAGTCATGATAATTCTGGGCGAATGAGAGAGAAGTGATGAATGAGAATAATATGACTAACGTTTTCCTCATAATACTTTTTTTATATGGGTGGTTCTATAAATTAGCCTTGACAGATTTCGATTCTATTTTCGAGGTCAAAGTGCAAGTGAGAGAGAGCAATGCGGGCATTGTGACTGAACGAACTTACATTTTGAACCGACGACAAGCCGAGTGCCATCAAGTAAACTTGAATGGCCGAGGCGCGAAAGGCTACGGGTAGGCGAGCGGAGCTCGGGAATAGGAGGAAGCCGAAGGCAACCAAAAAGAGAACGAAAGATGGCGAGACGTTATACCCCACTATGAAAATATATCTACGGTGGTAATTTTTAGAACCACCCATATACAAACCCCGTGTCACGTGTGCCTATCATGCCCCCAAGGAGGAGAACAGGCATACGCAAGACGGGGCGGAAAGATATCATTGCACCTCAAGATACTCAAACTCAACGCCTTTCAGCGACGTCTTAGTGCCAGGCTGGAGCAGCTGTAGATGGTAGTTACCGGCGTTTATCTGTGTGCCTGTCGTGGTGCTCACGAGCTTGAACTTCTTAGGCGTTGTTGGGAAGAGGATGTCTCTATCGACAAGGATGCTGCCCTTCTCGTCTATTATTCTGAGGCGTGCCGTCTGTGGCTCGCCCACATTCTTATAGCGGAAGCGGAGAGCATACTCACGTGCCACACCCGGGGCGATGCGGAACATTGTCTCGGCCTTGTCCTTTGTCCTCACGCCAGAGACTGGCGTGTATCGTGTCGCGGGGAACGCCTCATCGTCGGCGGGAAGCAGGTTCTTAGGCATACGCTCCACCTTGTCGGCATCAATTGCGTCCCAGAATGTGTCATTCTTGGCTTTCAGCGGCGTGACAGATGTGGCGAGTGGCGTTCCGTCGGCTGCGATCTGTCTCACCGCGATGGCCGATATGACGGCCTGTCCGGCCTTTGTCTCCGGGAACGATATGACGAGATGGCCGCCCTTGATGTCGGCGATGACAGTCTTCTTCAGTGCTCCGGCATATCCGGCTTCTGCCCACACGTCAAGATTCTCGATGCGTGTCGTGCCGTTTATGGCGACAGAGAACAGACGCTGTCCCTCACAATCGGTCTTCACGCCTCCGCCCATACCGAGCCATGGCTCAGCGAAATACAGTTCGACAGCATACTTACCGTCGGGCAGAGGGAAATCGAATGACAGCTTATGGCGTCCATAGCGGAAAGTCTGGAAGAGCTTCCAGTCACGTGTGCCGTGGATAGGGACGGCGACAGACGACTGTGAAGCGCGGACAAGCTGTGACTTGTCGTTGCGGTCGGAAGCGAAGCCTGCTCCCCATGAGCGTGAGAACGACGTGTCGTCGGCCTCCCAACGGTTGCCGTAAGAGTCGGTATAGGCATTGCCACCACAGTTGAGACGCACACAGTATGCCCCATCCTCTGGCTTAAGCATGTCGCTGTTATTATCAGCAGCCTGTGGCACGACAGCCGATGGGCCATACAGGCTGTCAAAGACTGGAGCCTCTTTCAGTCCGTCGAGGAGTATGACATCCTCGGCGACAGGTTTCCCATGGCGGTAGCCGACAGCACGGAGGACATTATACTCCACCATGCGATGCTCCCAAAGCATGTGCGTGCCAGGCTTCCGGGCGTTACGCTTACGGCCGAGACAGACGCTGTTATCGCCACTGTTATAGAGCATCACGCTGTCGCAGTTGCTATATACGGCTATGTCTGTGCGGCGCGGCCCGGATGTCTTGAAACGGTCGGCCCATGTGTGGGAGGCTATATAGACCATCGGGTCATTGTCTGGCGAGACGTAGTTGGAGCGGTACATGAAATAGGTGTCAGTAGGCTGTTCCCATACTGTTGTCAGTCCCTTGAAGTTGACAGGGCCTATCTTGTCGGCCATGCGCAGCGCGCCGTCGGGCTGCACACGTCCCGGATTGTCGTGTGTGGCGAATATCCACTGGAAGTGTCCGCATACGCTGTCGGCGGCCTCCTCTGCCAGACGTATCTTTGTCTCAAGGAGGTCAGTGGCACGCTCCTCGGTGTATGACTTTGAGACACGTATCGAGTCGAGCGGCGCCTCGGTATGCAAGCCGAGTGTGCGCCATGCCCCGTACTCGCCGTTAAGCAGCTGCGACGGCTGTTTCAGTTCCTTGTCATAGTTGAGGGCTGTGCCGCCATACGTTCCGCTCCAGTTCTGTATGACATTCCAGTCAGACCCCTCACCGCCGTTGCAGGTGGTGACGAGACGCCCTGGGCGGCCAGACTGTGTGGCACATGTGGGGTCCATCTCACGTATGATGGCCGTACACTCCTCGGCGAACTCGCGCGGCAGGGTCGATTCGTTCTGCAATCCCCAGAGTATGACGCTCGGCGAATTGCGGCGCTCCTTTATCCACTGGCGCATGAGAAGCTTGAAGTTCTCACGGAACTGTGGCGTGTCATACCATATATGAGCCGAGAACTGGCTCCAGAAGAGCATACCCTCACGGTCGAGAAGCGACTGGTACAGGAGGTTATGAGGCTGGTGAGCCTCACGGTAGGCGTTGAATCCAGCCTGCCTGATCATTTTCACTCGCGATGCTATCTGCTCAGGCGAGAAGGCGTGTCCGCCGCCGAGAAGATGCTCATATTCACACGTTCCGTTGATGAAGACGCGTTTCCCGTTCATGTAGAATCCCGGGGCAGCGCCCTCGCGCACCCATTCTATCTGGCGTATTCCGTATGGAGTCTCCACCTGGTCGGTGGTCTTCCCAGAGCGTTTCACCATCGTCACGAGGTTGTAGAGGTAAGGGTCGGAAGGGCTCCAGCGTGTCACATCGGCTATGGCTGATGCCTGCCGGACGACACGTGTCTCTCCCGGTGACAGCGTTATCGTGTCATTGAGGCGGAACGCCTTCTTCCCTGTGGCGAGATTGAAGCTGTTCACTATCTCTGCCGTGACAGCCTCCGTGCTATAGTTCCTCACCTCTGTCTCGATGAAGACACTGTCACATGCGGCGTTGTTCCACACATGGACCCCGAAAGGCTCTATGCGCACATTGTCAGTCACGACGAGCGACACAGGGCGGAATATGCCGAGCGGCTGGCTTCCCTCAGAGAATCCCCACTCAGAAGAGCATCCGCCGCATACCCATGGCATATCGGTGATAAGCTCAGGATGGTCGCAACGCACGAGAAGACTGTTCTTCCCGTCGGTCAGGGCGTCAGTGATGTCGAGCGTCAGTGTCGTGCGTCCTACGGGCTGGCGGTCAAACTGCTTTCCGTTGACAGTCACTGTGGCATACGAGCCGACACCCTCCAGCTGTAGGAAATACCGTTTCCCTGCCTGCTTCCCGATATTGAACGTGCGGCTGTATGTCGCTGTTCCGTGGAGGTTACCGTGCTTCATCTGACGGTAGCCGTAATAGTCGTCCCAGTTATGTGGCACACTGACGGTCTTCGTATCGACTGCCTTGCCATTGTCAAAGAGTGTTGTCGTCCATCCGTCATTAAGGCTTATCACATCACGTTTCGCTTTCAACTCGGGTTGTGGGAAAGAGACGGGCGATTTGCCCATAGGCTTTGATGTGGCGAGAGCTATGCCACGCTGTCCCGCCTTGTTCACAGCACAATAGAAATGATATACCACGCCATCGTGCTTCACCACATAGCTCTTATGTGCGAAGAGGTTCTCATAATCCTTTGTAGGATAGACGAGGTCGTCGCCATCCCAGTCTTGCCAGTGTACGAGGTCTCTCGACACGGAGAATGTGTTATAGGCGTAATACTTACGCTGTGGGTTATAGGCCGAGAAATAGAACATGACGTAGAGAGGCTCGGTAGAGGGTCCCTGCACGGCGGCACACTGTGTGAAATCGACTATCTGCGCATCGCCCGTTATGATGCCGGGAGCCTCGTGTGTGAAGACAGGATTGCCGGGGTATCGCTTCCATGTCTTCATATTGTCAGATAGTGCTATTCCGATGCGCTCCGCCTTGAGATTGTTCTCGGGGTTTATGCCTCCGGCGTTGTAGAACATCATGAACCTGTGGCCGAGTGTGCGGCGCTTGTCCTCGTATATGGTGCTCTTATACTGTATCAGCTTCTCCCACCACTGTGCGTCCTTGTCGTCAATGTGCATGAGAGGTTTGTCGAGCGACTCCCACTCGTGGACTGTTGTCAAGGCTCCTTTCCCGGCCTTTGTCCATGCCTGCCCTATGAACAATGGCGCGCGGACACCCTCATATCCTGTTCCCTCGCCGCCGATATATGTCATCCAGTGGCGTCCCTTGTAGGCCGACATGCGGTAGTCTCCGCCCCAGTCCCAGCTGATGAGCGATGGGAAACCGCCTCTCTGGTTCATGTCCCAGCCGCTGTCCTTATAGTCGAGTATGCAGCCGAGCTGTCTCCAGTGCAGGAGATCGTCGCTCTCTGAGAGCCATGTGGTGTACCCACGTCCGTCAAGTCCGTCATGACCGTTGTATATGACATAGGTCATGTACCATTTCCCACCCTCACGATATATGGTGGGGCAGTCAATCTTATGTCCGTTGTCGGGAGGCGCAATGACCATTCCGTATTTGTAAGGCGATTTCACCTCGTCATATATTCGCTGCATCACATCGTGTGAGACAGACTGTGCGAGCGATGAGAGGGATAGCGTCAGGAGTGAGAGAATCAGTGTCTTTTTCATAATATTTTCAGGTAGATAGAAGCTTATGTTCCAGAGGTTTTACGCATTTCAGCTATTGATGGACATTTATAGTTATGGTGGGGCACTCAGGGAATCCTGTGTACACTGGAAAACAAAAACAGAAATCAACCCCTTTGATGTTGGCACAGATCCCATGTGCCCTCATTCTGACAAAAGCTTTGTTTCATGTTTATCGCCTTGAAGAGGATGGTAGCCTTCTGCAAGAAGGTGGTGTCGGGCTTCCGCTTAGGGCGTTAAGAGCTTGCTCTTATAAGACCGGAGCGGAAGACTGGCACCAGGGGCTATGCCCCCACATACTCTTCAAGGGGGTTATCCCCCGGTTTTTGTGATGCGTAACTGACATAGGGTTTTACTGGTGACCGGGCTATGTGTCAGTAAAATAGCCAGTCGATAGAGCTGTCACCGCCGGCAAGGGCGGCATCGCGTGGTGTTATCTTATCGGCCGTGATGCCAATGACAGCGAGGAATCCCTTAGGGAGCCTGAGTGTCGTCTGCCCTGCCTTGAGGTTGTAAGGATGGACATTCAGCTGTGGCATTCCCTTTATGCGGAGCGCAGAGGTGTAGCATGGCTCCTGCTGTCCGTACTCGCTCGCCGTAGCGTCAATCTCCAGCTTCGGTGCCTGGGCATACTTGCGCTGGTCGTCACGGAAATATCCTATGAGCACTGTCACAGGCTTCTGTGACGAGAAGGATATTGTCGTGCCGTCATTGCGCTGTTCCTTTGAGGCCACGACACATGCCTGCAAACCCTCAAGCTCTGTGGCATAGTCTGTCACGAGCGAGTCAAGGTCGGAGAACAACTTTGCGCCTTCCTTCAGCGTCACCGTCTCTGGCGCGGCGCCGTTGATGGTCAGTCCCTCCACCTTGTATGGGCGCAGAGGCTTTATCTGCTGCTTCTGTTTCGCCGTGTTGTCTTGCGGAGCTTTGAGCATGGCGATGTTCCTCTTGAGGTTTGCCAGCTCCTTCTCGTATTCTGGCAGCAGCTCGTTCCAGTGTTTCATCCTGCCGTCGTCGCCAGCTATCGGTATGCGGCGCATGGATGTCTGCATACTGTTGGCGTAGCGGTATGTGGCGTTTGTCAGCGAGACGAGTGTGCGGTAGTGGGCGAGGCTCTTCTCGAGGAGAGGTACAGCGGCGTCAAGCTCCTTGATGTCCGAGGTGTATTTGTAGTTGAGGACATGCTCACAGGCCTTCACCTTGTAGGCGAATGAGTGGGCAAACTCACGGTAGCAGTGTATGTCATTCCGTAGGCGTGCAAACTCTTTCGTGTTCTTTGATATGGAGGCTGCTGCACGGTCGATGGCCTCCACGGCACGCTCTCCGTGCTCGACACACTCTCTGACGATATTTAGAGGCAGCTCTCCGACGTGCTCTTTCGTGCCTTCAATCTTCTTGTTCACATTTGTCGGGAAGTTCTGGTTGACAGGCATTGGCGCGCCATGCTCCTTCGCCACATACTCTATGAGCTTCTCGCCGTCGGGGCCGCAGCTCTCATAGAAGCCCGGATAGACGGTGTATTTATATGGGTTGACGAGCTGTGAGCAGAACATTCCGAGCAGCAGTGTCTGTCTGTTGCCCTCTGTTATGCCGAATCGTCTCAGCAGTTTCGGGGCTATCTCTCCGCTCTCTTCGAGTGCGGTGCGTATGAGTGCGGCGTTCTCGGGTGTGGTGCCATAGACACAGGCGAGGGTGTCGTCCCAATAGACACGCTCTGCCTGACGGTCGCGATGGCAGTTCCAGGCATAGCGTCCCCACGCCGAGTACCACATCCAGTCGCGCTCCAACTGCTTCAGTCTCTTCACCTTACCGTCGCTGACACTGTCCGCCGTGTATGGCCAGTCCCAGTAGGACGCCTGCGGATAGAGGTGTAGGGCGTTGGCGTGGTGGACATTGTGCATGGCGTTGACAGTCTTCTGTATGAAATCGGGCGACGACCAGCGGAACGGCTCAAGGTTAGCGAGGATATGCACGTTTGATATATGTGTCGAGCCGAGGGCTGCCAGGGCGCGGTGGGTCTCTCCCCACGGCCCCTGCGGGGTATATGTTGTCAGCGACTCGCCGGTATATTTGTTCATCGTGTAGAGATTCCTGTATAGAGGCAGCGATGCCTCCATGACCATCTCACAGTTAGTGTCATGGGCACGCAGGAGGACAGGCGGCTCGTCGGTGCGGCCCAGAGTCTTCAGTCCGTCCTTTACGGCAGGGATGATTGTCTTTGTCATCCATTCCACATCATCCTCATAGGTGTCCATCGCCTCGCCGAGGCATACGAGGAGCCCGACGTTAGGATAATTCTCTATGAACGCCTTGATCGACTTATACGTATAGTCGTGCAGGAGCGGCGTGATAGGGCGGTGTCGGTCCTGGGTCTTTATGCCATGATGCTCGGCGAAAGGCTTCGAGACGAGTATGTTGTAGAACATCTGTATGACAAAGATGCCACGGCGGTCGGCCTCATGGGTGATGAAGGCGAACATGTCCTTGTTCTTCTCGAACGTGGCATCGTCAACCTCGACGGCATAAGGATAGTCGGCGAGTTTCACGAGCGACGCGAAGGGGTGGCCGTTCCACAGATAGACAGAGTTCATGCGGTTATCTACAAGCATGTCAAGATAGTCTATCCACTGCTGCTTGTCATAGAACCACGGGAACAGCTCAGGCGTGTAAGGATATTCATACACCTGTCTTCCGGGCAGGAGGTATGGCTTCTGCACGCCTATGCAGCCGCCTCTGAGCACCATCTCCGGAGCGTCTGTGAGTGTCGCGGGGAGGTTCATGATACCTTTCGCGCGTATCTCCCCGGCCAGTTCGTTACATGCGTAGATGCATCCTGTGCCGTCATTGCCGGTGACGGTGATGGTGGCGCGCTTGTTCTTCTTCACCTCTGAGGATATCGTGAAGCCCTCTTTCTTCTTCCCCTCAGCGGTGGCGGCGAGGGTGAGGAGGATGCGGTGGTCGGCCTTCTTGTAGGACTTGACATCGGTCACGACGACCTCAAAGCCCTGGCCCTGCAGCTTCTTCTGCAGGTACTCGGCGGCATATTCCACACGGTTGGTCTTGTTCTGAGGCAGTATGATGTTCACCTTCTCGGCCATCACAGACAGCGTGATGGCGAGGAGTGACAATGACGATATGAGTCTTCTCATGGTTATCAGTGGTTATATGTTTCTAATGGTCAGGTGTATGATGGGTTGGCATGGAGAGTCCAGACATCCATTTACTTGCCTATCTTCACCTGTTTGTAGGCTATGCGTTGTCGGCGCCATGTGTATATGCAGTGGAGCGAGCCGTCCTTGCCCTGTATTATCGAGGGGTAAGAGTACTGTCCGATAGGGCTGTCCTCAAGTGTCAGCCAGTGGCTCCAGTGTATTCCGTCGTCTGATATGGCGAGCGAGCATGGTGTGCGCGAGCCCTTCGGTGTTCCCGGCACGGTATATACATTGTTATATATCAGCACATGGCGGCCGTCCTTCAGTGTGACAGCGTCTGTTCCCGACTGGTTCTGTGGGACATCGAGCAGTGTTACTGGTGTCCATGTGTCGCCGCCGTCAGAGCTGAATGTCGAGGCGAGGCGCGCGTTGCGTGTGCGGCCGACGAGCTGCAGACGGCCGTCGGCATGGCGCAGTATGGATGGCTGGATGCACCCGATAGGGTGTTTCTTGGCCCCCTCCTTGAGTATTATCTCCGGCATCTTGCCGCCGACAGGCCGTACAGCGACCATGTCAGGAGTCATGACAGCCTCCTCACGTGGTATATCGACATATTTCCATTCGCCTGTCTTCAGGTCGAGTATCTCGACATGGAATTTCCATCCGCCCGCTCCCTCGGTCGATGTCGGGCAGATGAGACGGCCGTTGATAATCTCCGGCTTGTTCTTCACAGGGCCGAGATAGTTCTTCGGCAGAGGCTCCTTGTCGCTCCATGTCCGTCCGCCGTCCTTTGATTTTGCGAGCCATCCTGTCCAGTCTTTCACATTTGCTCCTATCTTGAAGAATAGCCACAGCTCTCCCGAAGGCATCTGGAAGAGCACTGGATTCCAGCAGGCCTTTCTGTACATGCCTTCCAGGGCTTTGTTCTTTGCCGCTGTGCCGTCCTTTGCCTGCTGCCATGTTATGCCGAGGTGTTTCACAGGGCCTACCGCGGCCTTTGCCGCCGCTGTATCTACGCCGGCTATCTGTGCGCCCTCTGAGCCGAGACGGAACACACCGTCGGCGGCGAGGACAGGCTTCTCCCAGTGGTCTGTGCCCTTCTTCTTTATCTGTGTCCATATACATACGTCAGGGTTGCGCTCTTTAGTGCCTCCGAAGTATGTGGCCACGAGGTCGCCATTCTTCAGCTCCACTATCGACGAGGCGTGGGTCTCAGGGTATATCGACTGGTCATAGACAAACTCGTCGTTGACAATCCTCTTGTCGCGTGGCGTGATGCTGGCCTTGAATGTGTATGTTCCTGACTGTATGGTCTTTACTGTTCCGTCGGGCAGACAGATGTCGGCCGACGAGTTCTCGGGTATTGTCACCGTCCATGTGACATTCTCCAGGGTCTTCGTCCATCTTGACACGACCTTTCCGTAAGGTGTCATGTACGATGCGTCGATGCTGTCAAGGTCCTGTATCTCGAAGTTCGGGGCCATGCGCAGCTTCTTGAAGGCTATGCTGCCCGGTGCGTTCTTTATTCCCGCAAGGTTCTCATAGTACCATGCTATGAGGTCGCCGAGGAGCATGACATGGTTGCCGGAGTTCATGCTCGGGTTGGCCGTGTCGCCGTTCCACAGCTCCCAGATTGTCGTCGCGCCCTGCTCGGCCATATATCCCCATGAGGGGTATGTCTTCTGTGAGGCGAGACGGAAGGCGAGGTCGGCACGTCCGTTCTCTGACAGTGTCCTCATGAGCCATGAGATGCCTATCACTCCACACGACACATGGTCGTTGTTGAGCGTTATGATGTTTGTCACGAGGTTATCCACGACATCTTTCTTACAGTCGGCGGGGACGATGCCGAGGGCGAGGGGGAGGAGGTTGCTTGTGGCTGAGTTGTTGCCGTAGAAGACGCTGTCGGGGTACAGCGTGTGGCCGGGCTGCATCGATGTGCCGCGCTTCACGGTGAGGAATGTCTTGTTGAACGCCTCTGTCATCTTCTGCTCAAGCTCGGCGTAGGCCGCCTTGTCCTCGCTGTGGCCCGCCATATCGGCAAACTGCTGCATGAGGCGTAGGTTCATGATGGTGTAGGCGGTGGAGAGGAGACGGCCGTCAGTCTTGCGGGCAGGGTCCTGCGAGTGGATCATCTCAGGCTTCTCGGGCGGCACACACCAGTCGCCATACTGGTCGCGTGTGATGATGTAGCCGTCCATATACTCTGTCGTGATGTGGTCCATCCACTTCTTCAGGTATGGGTATGAGTCGATTATCGGCTGCTTGTTGCCATACTGGCGGTAGAGCATATCGCATGTGAAGGGGAGTGCCGACGGCCATGTGACATCGTCGTTATAGTAGTTCCAGAATGCCGGGGCGACATCTGAGAACACTCCGTCAGTGCGCTGCGACTCGCATATATCCCTCATCCATTTAGAGTAGAGGCGTTCGTTCGAGAATATGTATGACTCGCCGAGGCTCCCCACGGTGCGGTCGCCGAGCCATGGCTGGCGCTCATTGCGCTGCGGACAATCGACAGGCATACCCTTGTAGTTGGAGAGGATGCCCCATGTGGCGTTCCTCATGACGCGGTTGAGGACATCGTTGCTTGTCGTTATAGAGCCGGTTGTGGCCATATCGTCATAGACCACCTCGGCCGTGAAGTCTTCTTTCTTAGGGTTCTTGACGCCGGTGACCATGGCATAGCGGAAACCGTGGGTGATGAATGTCGGGCGCCATGCGCGGCCGTTCTCACGGCCGTTGCAGACGTATATGTCTTCAGAGAGAGCGTCACGGAAGTTCTTCAGGTAGAGCGTGCCGTCGTCATTGAGACGCTCGGCGAATTTCACGCGTATGGTGTCGCCCGCCTTGCCGCGCACGTTCATCCTCACCCATCCTGCCATGTTCTGGCCGAAATCGATGATGTGGCGGCCGTCGGCGAGGCTTCTGATGCTCTCGGCCGCGACTGTCGCCATGACCTTCATGTTAGGGGCGGGTGTGCCGATAAGCTCGGCCATAGGGATGGCGGTGCGCTCGGCCTTCATCCATTTTGAGTCGTCATAACCCGCTGTGGACCAGTCGCCAAGCTCCATGCGCGCGTCATACTCCTCGCCGTCATACTCGTTGTTGGCGCGTATGGGGCCGCTGACACTGAGAGCCCATTTCTCGTCGGTGGCGAATGTCTGCCGTGTGCCGTCGGCATACTCCACGATGACATTGACACGACATTTGGGGAATCCCATGAAAGGCCACTTGTGGGGCTTCGACTGGCGCATGGGGAAGGCGCGTCCGGTGCCGAGGACGATGCCGATACAGGAGACAGACTCCTCCGGGGCGAGGGCGGTCATCGTGGCAACAGCGCCCTGACGGTTGGCCTCACGCTCGTGGCTGAGGGCCTGCTGGCGCAGTGCGTCGGTGATGTCGAATGTGTTGTAGATGATAGAGCGGCGTGTGTCTGTCGGCTGTGGCGCGAGGACATGGTCGCCCTGACGCTGCCCGTTGACATACAGCTCATAAAGCCCGACAGCGGCGACGTAGGCCGTGGCGCGGCGTATCTCCTCTGCCTTCAGCTTTATCTCTTTGCGCAGATAGCGTGCGGCGAGACGTGTGCGGTAGCCCTGGCAGTCGGCATCAAGACAGCGGTCTATGCCTATCCAGCGGCCGACCCAGTGTGACTCTACCGTCAGACCGATGCCGAACTCCTGTGGCTCGGCCCATTCTGATGTGCCATGGTTGGTGGTGACCATGACGGTCCAGAAGGCGCGGTCAGTGTCTTTCAGCCTCTTGCCGGCGTATGTCAGCCACAGTTGCTCGTCGCTCGCGACGGTGCCTGTGTCCCAGAGGTCGGCCTTGCCGGGGGCGAGGAGGTCGGGACGTGAGGCCACGAGTATGCGGTATGACTTCTGCACGGCGGCTTTCTTCTCGTCAGAAATCTGCCATGAGAAACGTGGGGCATGGGTTGAGAGGCCGAGAGGCTGGCGCATATTCTCGACAGTAAGGTTCACGGCTTTCGGCTTCGCCATTATCGTCAAGGCCATGAGAGCCAATGACATGACGCTAAAGAATCTCTTTGTCATCTGTGGTTTAGTTTAGATAAAAGGTCATGCAGGGTCGTCGGCTCATAAAATGGGGTGTACGCCTTAAACCCATACAATTACGGTGGGCATTAATAGAATCCACCTGAGTATGTTGCTTTCGTGCAAAGTTAACACATTTATATATTATAACCAACTTTTTAACCGTTAATATTCTTTAACGGCAGAGAGTGGAGAGGTAACAAGCGGCGAATATGGTAAGTAGCACGCGCTGAGAATTGTTGAGCGAAGCGAGACCCTCTGACTGACAAGGAATAAACCAACGGTCGCTGGCCGAAGGGAAAGGCAAAGCCCAAAAGCGCAAAGCCAAGGGGAGTGTGAAGGCCATGAGAGGCGCGCCCTGAACCAACGGTCGCTGGCCGAAGGGAAAAGCAAAGGGCAACCTGCGCATGGCCCAGGGCAAGCGAAGCCAAGGACAACACTATGCGAATGGCAGACCATTGATGCGCGCCCTGAAAAGGGCAACCTGCGCATAGCCCAGGGCAGTGCTAAGCCAAAGACAACACTATGCGAATGGCAGACCATTGATGCGCGCCCTGAACCAACGGTCGCTGGCCGAAGGGAAAAGCAAAGGGCAACCTGCGCATAGCCCAGGGCAGTGCTAAGGCCAAGGACAACACTGTGCGAATGGCAGACCATTGATGCGCGCCCTGAAAGGGCAACCTGCGCATAGCCCAGGGCAAGCGAAGCGACACCCTGGGGATATTCGTATAGGCAATTGTCGCCCTGAAAGGGCAAAAGCGTAGAAAAATAAATGTTGCATGTAACGCTTTTGCCCCTGTAGGGCGTCAGCGTCCATATTGCACACACCCAGGGTGTCATTTCGCTACGCTCCATTTACCCTGGGCTATGCGCAGGTTGCCCTTTCAGGGCGCGTTGCGTATGGGCTTTGCTCAACATATCTCAGCCCGCGTTGCTTGCTATATTCACTGCTGTCTATGTTAAATTCCCTCCCTGCATCGACGGCGTGCCGTCGATGCAGGGAGGGAATCGTCATAAGAGTTTTCTGTCGATTAAGGGTGGCTCTAAAAATAGAAACGAAAACTG
>JBJEAW010000063.1:0-9569 GCA_051869435.1 Prevotella sp.
AGTACTACTCAGCCATCGAGGACCGCGACACCGCCATTATGGAACGAGAGCGGGCTATCAAGGAGCGTGAGCAGACAATAAAGGAACGTGACGAGCAGCTTCAGCAGAAGTCTCAGGAACTTCAGCAGAAGGACAGCCAATTGGAGCAGCAGTCACAGGAGCTGCAGCAGAAGTCACAGGAGCTTCAGCAGAAAGATGCGGCACTATATGCTTCGGCACGCGCAATGAAAGAGCAGGGAATGCCCCTTTCTGTCATTTCTTCCATAACAACACTTCCACAGGAAGAGATTGAGCGGCTTTGAAACCTCTGGGATGTTATCTGGCGCACAGAGGCTGGCGGCTACCTCTGTTGTAAGTCCAGAAGACTATATATAACCGAGCAAAGGGCTTTGTCTTGAGTGTCAAGACAAAGCCCTTTGCTCGGTTATATTGACAAGTGATTATCTGACCATAACCTTCCTTCTTGTACCATCGCTCATACGGATGATATTCATTCCACGTCCCATGGATTTCTTCTTTGTGCCGTCAGGACTGTAAACACCGTCCCTGCCGCTGATTCTGTCAGACGTTACCGTGCTGACCCCTGTCGGTATCTCATAAGTCTTCAGATATCCGAACAGCGACCAAGGGCTCGTTGTCCTGTATGTCTCTTCTACACCTGCGGGAACAGTGAGGGTGGCAGAGGATATGGGGAAGTTGCCAAACTCCCTTACGGCAGGACATCTGAATGCCTCGCATGTCACATCTGTCAGACTCTTACATCCGTCGAAAACATTGTCGCCTATCTCTGTCGTTGTGCCAGGGATAGTGACAGACCTGAGCGCAAGGCATCCCTCAAAAGCTTCCTCGCCAATCCTCATTCCGCCAGGCTCTGCACTATATGATGCCCTGCGTATCTTCGAGCAGGTGGCAGAAGCTACCTTGCATCTCTTTTCTTCCTTACTGATAGACACTTCTGTCAGCGACTTGCAGCCAGCGAAAGCCGCACGCCCTATCTCTCTGAGCGAGCGTGGCAAGGCGACTGACTCTATGGTGCCGTTCTCCTTGAAAGCCTCGCTGGCAATGCTTGTGACCTTGTATGTCTCGCCATCAATCTCCACAGTCTCAGGTATTGAGATGACTGTCTCATCCTCGTAGTTTATGGATTTAATCTCTGCCTCCTTCGTTTCTGTATCTACATTTATGCTTAATGGCTCTATCGGCAGAATCGTCCCGAAGTCGCTCCAGTATCTGGCTGCCTTGTAAAGCTCGATGTCGTCGCTCATGACATATAGCGTAGCCTGCTCTACTGGAGTGTCGGCGAATATGTCGTTCAGCTCAGGTGGTGACATTCTGCATGCCACACTCTTCAGTGATGTGCAGCCACCGAAACTTTTCTCTTCAAGAATCTTTACTGACGATGGTATCTCAATGGTCTCCACCGATGTGCAGCCATAAAAACAGCCTGCTCTCATATGTGTCACAGAAGATGGAATCTCTATCTTCTTCAGCGATGTGCAGCCCTCAAAGCATCCACCATACAGTCCTGTCACAGATGACGGTATATCTACCGTGAGGAGCGATGTGCAGCCATTGAAGCAGTTAGCGCCGATGCCATATACGGTGGTCGGGATCTTTGTTCTCTTACATCCGGCGACCATGCTGTTTGACGGTGTATATATGATGCCGTTGCAATTCTCGCGCGAGTCATAGTAGCGGTTCCCCTTATCCACGGTGATGGTATCCATTGACGGGCACGAGGCGAAGCATCCGTTGCCGATATACTCTACCGATGCAGGTATATATATAGCCCTAAGCGATGTGCAACCCCTGAAACACCAGCTGTCTATCTTTGTCACAGACGATGGTATATCTATTGATGAGAGCGACGTGCACCTCTCGAAACAGTAGTTCCCCAATGTCTTTACCGACGAGGGGATGGTTATCGGCAGCAGCGATGTGCAGTCCTCAAAGCATGCGTCGCCCAGGGCTGTCACAGATGAGGGTATATCTATTGACACAAGCGATGTGCAGCCTTTGAAGCAACGGGCTTCCAGCACTGTCAGTGATATCGGCAACTTTACATTCTGGAGAGAGATGCAGCCTGAGAAACATTGCTCGCCCAAACTGGTCACAGACTCTGGAATGGATACTGATGTCAGCCTGGTACAGTTTTGGAATGATGCCCCTGAAATCTTTTCCACAGACGATGGTATGGATATTTCTCTGAGAGACAGGCATCCATCAAAGCAGAAGTCTCCTATCTCTCTTATAGAAGACGCAAAGGCTATGGATTGTAATGCGGTGCAGCCTGCAAAGCAGTATGACCCTAAAATCCTGACTGACGGTGACAGACTGACCGTCTGTAGAGATATGCATCCTTTGAATGACATATACCCTAAGCTCTCAACATCTGCTTTTATAACAACGGTTGTGAGAGAATCACATTCCATGAGAATGTATTTGCCCATGGTCTTCACTGACGACGGGACGGTGACAGCCTCAAGCATACTGCACCTGCGCAGGCATCCGTCGCCCAATGTTGTCACTGACGATGGTATCTCTATAGAGCGGAGTGACACGCACTCGCTGAAAGAGTAACTGCCAATCTCTGTCACAGACGATGGTATCTCAACCGACTGGAGCGAGGAACACTCGTAGAACGCCCCTTCCTCAATAATCTCTACTGACGATGGTATCACTAATCTCTTGGGTGTCTGGCAGTCTCTGAAGCAGTAGCGGCCCAGGGTCTTGACAGATGATGGTATCCGTGTCCCCTTGCATCCTACGACAATCTTGTCTGTCTCAGTCTCGATAATGGCGTTACAGCTGTCGCGGGAGTCGTATATGGGGTTGTCGCGGTCAACGAATATTTCCCCCATCGACACGCAGCCATTGAAGCATTGGTTCCCCAGGCTTGTCACAGACGATGGTATCTTTACCCACATCAGTTTGTCACATCCGTCGAAGCACCAATGCCCGATGGCTGTCACACGGTATCCCCTCCCATTATATCCTACACTGTCTGGGATGGCAGCACCGGTGGCATCTTTAAGACAGTCAGACACTGTGGCGCTTCCTGTCTCATCATTCAGACTGAATTTCAGTGGGCCTTGGGTTACTACTGTAGCATCCGCCGCACGACTAAACATAGCAAGCAAAGCTATGACTAATGCTGTGAATTTAAGGTGATGATTCATGATGTATGGAATTATGATTGTTTCTTTCTCTCAGGTGATATATCCGTCATTTCTGTCCTCTTAGTCTTCTTGTCCCTCTTTGTGCTCCGCCTCATAGCGTGCGTTGCGGGGGTGGCAGCGTAGTATGTCCTCGCGTATGTGTGACATGTCGAGGTGGGTATATATCTCTGTTGTGCCTATCTTCTCGTGGCCGAGCATGGCCTGTATGGCCCTGAGGTCTGCCCCGCCTTCGAGGAGTGCGGTGGCGAAGGAGTGGCGCAGGGTGTGGGGAGAGACAGTCTTCTGTATTCCTGCCGCTCGGGCCGTGTCGCGTATCATGATGAATATCATGGTGCGTGTCAGGTGTGCGCCGCGGCGGTTCAGGAAGACATAGTCTTGCTCGCCAGGCTTTATCTTCAGCGCGTTACGGTCTATGAACCAGTATTTCAGCTCGTCTATGGCGCGCTGTGATACGGGCACGAGCCTTTCTTTCGCCCCTTTGCCCATGACGCGTATGTACCGCTCGTCGATGTAAAGGTCAGACAGTTTCAGCGCGACAAGCTCTGAGACTCTCAGTCCGGTAGAGAACAACAGCTCTATGATGGCCTTGTTGCGCTGTCCCTCAGGCAGTGTGAGGTCTATCGTGTCCTCCATCATGTCTATCTCCTCGGCTGTCAACACCTCTGGTATATGCTCTCCGAGACGTGGTGATGATATCAGCTCAGTAGGGTCTTGCTGTATGTAGCCGTCGGTTATCATGAACCTGAACAGCGAGCGTATGCCGCTGAGAATGCGTGCCTGTGAGCGTGGCGATATGCCTATGTCGAACAGTCCGGCGAGGAATGCCTGCATGTCGTCGGTGGTCACGTCTGTCAGCGGCCGTCCCGCCAGGAATGTGACGAGCTTCTGTATATCGCGCATATAGGCGTCGATGGTGTTCTCTGAGAATGAGCGTCCCAGCCTCAGGTATCGCCTGTAACGTTTCTCTATGTCGGTGTTTGTTGCCATATCTGTTGGCAAAGTTACTAAATATTTCTGGCTTTGTGGTATGCGGATGGTGTTTTTTCCTACATTTAGATGGCATTGTCAGGTGTATGTCAAAAAAAAGATGTATCTTTGCCGACGATAGGCTGCGGCTGTCACCCCCTGTCCCGCTGACAAACTAATCCAATAACCATAAAAAAAGACCTGCTATAATGAATTTCCTTGAAGAGAAGATTATTGAGGACGGTGTTATCAAGAAAGGTAACATCCTTAAGGTGGACAATTTCCTGAACCATCAGATTGATGTTGATATCATCCGCCAGATAGCCTACGAGCTGAAGCGCCGCTTCCGTGGCACAGAGGTGACAAAGATTCTGACCATTGAGGCCAGCGGCATAGCCATCGCGACGCTCCTCGGCGACCTTTATGATGTCCCTGTCGTCTTCGCCAAGAAGGGCGAGACAGCCAACAGCACTGACGACAAGTATGTCTCACAGGCCTACTCGTTCACCCACAAGCGCATGAACAATGTCTTCGTCTCGCGTCCCTATCTCTCCCCGGGCGATAAGGTCCTTATCGTTGATGACTTCCTCGCCGACGGTCAGGCTGCCAAGGCCCTGATAGATATTGTCCATCAGGCTGGCGGCGATGTTGTGGGCATAGGCATAGCGATAGAGAAAGGCCAGCAGCAGGGCGGCAGGATTCTGAGGGAGGAGGGCTACCGCCTGGAGTCGGTCGCCATACTTGAGTCGATGGACTATGAGCGTCAGGAGATAATCTTCCGTCACTGACACCGTCGTCCCATGCCTCTCTCGCCCAGAGCCTTCGGGGGCAGCAGACGATGCCTTTACCACACAAGGCAATAACAATCTTTATATATCATCCACCACTTAACAATTCCATCCTGATCATAATGGGAAGCATCTATGAGCTTGACGGCCGTGTCCCTCTGGCGCGTGCCGTACCTTTCGGACTACAGCATGTCCTCGCGATGTTTGTCGCCAATATCACGCCGATAATAATCCTTGCGGGTGTTGTCGGGTTAGACAAGGGCATCAGTGCCGCCCTGATACAGAACTGTATGATTATCGCGGGCATAGGCACGCTTGTCCAGCTTTATCCCGTATGGCGTGTCGGCTCGCGCCTGCCCATTGTCATGGGCATCTCGTTCACATTCCTCTCCCTCGCCATAGGCATTGCTGGCACACAGGGCATGGGGACGCTCATGGGAGCTGTCATCATTGGCGGCCTTGTCGAGGGGTGTCTCGGACTGTTCCCTGACCGCTGGACGAAGCTCATCCCCCATGTCGTGGCGGCCACGGTCGTCACAGCCATCGGCTTCTCGCTGCTCCCTATCGGCGCCAACAGCTTCGCCGGAGGGCAGGGCGCGGCGGATTTTGGCAGCGCCAACAACTGGATTGTCGGCACGGTGACACTCCTCGTGTGTCTTGTCACACAGGTGGCGGCGCGTGGCATTCTCAAGTCTCTCTCTGTCCTTGTGGGCCTTGTCGTGGGCTATCTGCTGGCTCTCGCCATGGGCATGGTCGATTTCTCCGGCCTGTCAGATGTCAAGGCTGTCGCTCTCCCTGCGTTCCTCCCGTTCACTCCAGAGTTCCATCTTGATGCCATCCTCGCCATTATATGCGTCTATCTCGTGTCTGCCACAGAAACTATCGGCGACACCTCGGCGATATGCTCCGGCGCGCTCGGCCGTCAGGTCCATAAGAAGGAGATGGGCCGCTCGGTGGCTTGCGACGGCTTTGTGAGCACTGTTGCCGGGCTCTTCGGCTGCACCCCTATCACTTCGTTCTCGCAGAATGTCGGCCTCGCCGCCATGACAAAGGTTGTCAACCGCTTCACCATAGCCACAGGAGCCGTCATCCTTATCCTCGGCGGACTGTTCCCATTTGTCGGTGCGGTGCTGGCTACAATACCCCAGGCTGTGCTTGGCGGCTGCACGATAATGATGTTCGGCAGCATTCTCTTCGCGGGATTCGGCATGATGGCCAAGTGTGGTTTCTCACAGCGTAATATGGTCATTGTGAGCCTGTCGCTCAGTGTCGGCCTCGGCTTCACCTCTGCCTCACAGATGTTTGCCATCTTCCCGCAGATAGTACAGACGGTGTTCGCACAGAACTGTGTCGCCGTTGTCTTCCTCCTCGCTGTCGTGCTCAACCTTGTGCTCCCTGGCCGCGAGACATCAGGCAAGGAATGACTCTCCGCCCCACCTTATCTCCCATCAGCATCCCCCTTAACTCTTTCATGGGTGGTTCTATAAATTAGCCTTGACAGATTTCGATTCTATTTTTGAGGTCAAAGTGCAAGTGAGAGAGGGAACAATGCGGGCATTGTGACCGAGCGAACTTGCACTTTGGGCCAAAAAGAGAACGAAAGATGACAAGACGTTATACCCAACTCTGAGAATAAATCTACGGTGGTAATTTATAGAACCACCCTCATAAATGACAATGAAGAAGATACTCATCCTTAACGGCCCCAATCTCAATCTCCTCGGCGTGCGCGAGCCAGGCATCTACGGCTCGTCGTCGTTCGACAGTTATCTCCCTGTGCTCCGCGAACGTTTCCCTGACGTGGAGATAGAATATTTCCAGAGCAATATCGAGGGCGTCATGATAGACAAGATGCAGGCCGTCGGCTTCACGTATGATGGCATCGTGCTCAACGCCGGAGCCTACACCCATACCTCTGTCGCCCTCCATGACTGCATCCGCTCGCTGCGCTGCCCTGTCATAGAGGTACACATCAGCAATGTCCACACCCGTGAGGAGTTCCGCCACAAGAGCCTTATCTCCGCCGCCTGCCGTGGTGTCATCTGCGGTTTCGGTCTTGACAGCTACCGTCTTGCCCTCTCAGCTCTCATGGAGGGGTAGCGCCTACGCTCTGCGCCCTGCGGCGTACAAGGCTCCGCCTCCCTCTGTCTCCACCCGACACATGAGCCGGGCGGCAGCTCCACGTCTCCCTAAGCATACACCCACATTCTCTCCTCCTCATGTCCAGATCCCATACCCAAGACCCTAACCACACGACACTCACGGGCGAGCATGCCATAGACCATTATGTCATGTCCCATTCAGACGCCGAGCCTGAATATCTCTACCGCCTGTGGCGTGCCACAAACATACACATGCTCCACGGGCGCATGGCGAGTGGTTGCCTGCAGGGACGTCTCCTGCGTATGCTTGTCCTCATGGCCCGCCCGGAGAATATTGTCGAGGTAGGGACATTCTCCGGCTACTCCGCCCTCTGTCTTGGCGAGGGCCTTGACGCTGTGTGGGGCGATGACCGTGGGCGCGGCCATCTCTACACCTTCGAGATAAACGACGAGCAGGAGCCCTTCACACGCCCGTGGATAGAACGCTCGCCATGGGCCCACCGCATAACATTCAGCATCGGAGACGCCATAACCGCCGCGCCAGCCGTCGCCCGCACACATGGCTTCGCCTACGACATGGCCTTCATCGACGGGGACAAGCGGACATACATAGCCACACTGGAGGCCCTCCTGCCGGTCATGTCGCCAGGGGCATTCATACTTGCCGACAACACCCTGTGGGACGGACATGTCGTCGAGCCGGAGTACGACCGCGACCGCCAGACAGTCGCCATACGACAGTTTAACGACCATGTGGCCGCCGACACCCGCCTGGAGCGTGTCATGCTGCCGCTGCGTGACGGGCTGACAATCATACGCAAGCGCCCGTGAACGATGCCGTGCCCGTTGCCCGATTAATTATCCCAGCCTCATATAGGCACTAACCTGCATTATTCATACTCGTTCCTACTGCAAGGCCTAACTGGCAGCACCTCAGCGTGGTGCTCGCTCTTCCTCTTGGAAAGTAGGATTTACTACATTCTGCATCGTCATCGCTGTGCTCACGCTGATGCACTACCATTTAGACCTTTCGTGACGGAGCAGTATGAATAATGCAGGCTAAAACCCTCTACCAGTCATGAGAACAAGATCCATCCTGCTTACAGCATTCCTCAGCATTCTTGTCACAGCCGCCACCGCACAGGAGGGCGCATGGACAGGCAAACTCAGCATACAGGGCATAGAGCTGCCCTTAGTGTTCCACTTTGATGCCGACGGATGCACCATGGACTCGCCCTCGCAGGGAGCCAAAGGCATAAAGGCCGAGAAAACCATCACCGCCGACGGGAAGATTCGCGTCGCTGTCCCCACGGCGGGAATATCATACGAGGGAACGCTCGACGGTGACACCATACGCGGCACATTCAAGCAGATGGGGCTCTCGCTGCCGCTGAATCTCACCCCCGGCCAGCCAAAGCATAACCGCCCGCAGACCCCTCAGGCACCGTTCCCATATAAGACAGAGGAGGTGACATTCACTAACGACGGTTTCACATTCCACGGCACGCTGACACTCCCCGAGGGCATGACGCCAGAGACGCCAGTGGTGTTGATGGTGACAGGCAGCGGACAGCAGAACCGCGACGAGGAGCTTTTCGACCATAGGCCCTTCGCCGTCATAGCCGATTACCTCGCACGCAACGGCATAGCGTCGCTGAGATATGACGACCGCGGGCTGGGCGACACATCGGTGCGCTTCACCGACTATACCACGACAGACTTCAAGCATGACGCCGAGGCGGCTCTCACGCTGCTGCGTGGCAGATTCGGCCGTGTCGGCGTCCTTGGCCACAGCGAGGGCGGCACGATAGCCCTGATGCTCGCTGCCGAGCGCAAGCCTGACTTCATCGTCTCCATGGCGGGCATGGTCATCTCAGGCAAAGAGACGATACTCAGCCAGAACCGCTACCAGATGCGCACAGCACGCATACCCGATGAGATAGCCGAGAAGGCGATAGGCATACTCTCAGAAGTCTTCGACAAGGCCGCTGCCGGCGAGGATGTAGGCAGTATGCTTCAGGCCAAAAACCTCCCCCCGGCCTTCATCCCTGTCATAGAGCGTGCGGTGAAGCAGGTGTCCACACCCTACATACGCAATTTCATGAAGATTGATGTCCGGCCTCTGTTGCCCTCTGTCGTGTGTCCTGTCCTCGCCCTCAACGGCACGCTCGACATGCAGGTGGACAGCAAGCGCAACCTTGAGGCCATCAACAGGGGGCTGACAGGCAGCAAGCACGAGACAGTGGAGTATGAGAGCCTGAATCATCTCTTCCAGCACTGCAAGACAGGCTCCATGACAGAGTACAACGAGATAGAGGAGACCATAGCCCCTGAGGCGCTCGCGAAGATAACCTCATGGATTAAGTCGCTTTAGGCGAAGACATAATCTGCAAGCCGACCTCCTTGAGGATGGCACACGCTCCAGCCCTCTGCCATCGGCTCCGGCCACGGCTTTCAGCTCCCGACAGTTGGATATGTGACAATACCGGCGGGCAGGAGAGACATACAAGCGTCTCTCCTGCCCGCCGTCGTGT
>JBJEAW010000063.1:9669-18319 GCA_051869435.1 Prevotella sp.
ACAATACCGGCGGGCAGGAGAGACATACAAGCGTCTCTCCTGCCCGCCGTCGTGTGTACTTGTGTGGCCGGCTTATGTTGTGGCCGGGACACATGCCGCCCCCTTGTCTATAGCTCATCCTGTGCGTATTGGCCCGGCGCTGGCGGCGGTGCCGGTGCTCTCACGGTAGCATTCTGTTGCCCGCCCGTGCCGACAGCATTATATATAGGAGTTAGAGCCTAATCCGAAAAAACAGGCTGATATTTTGGATTACAATCCAAAATGTAGCCCGATATTTCGGATTAGGCATGAAATTTCGGAATAACGCTTTGGGAATTAGAATGTTTTTCTTATCTTTGCAACGATAATTGATGGGTTAAGGTGGGTTATACATTATAACTTTGGTAATATTAAGAAATCGAACGATGAATATGATAAAAAGGGACTTGCAGCAAGTCATAGAGGCACGCTGCCATGCAGGTAAGGCTATAATTGTCATAGGGGCAAGGCAGGTAGGTAAAAGCACGCTCCTCTCTGAGATAAGCGGCAAAATGGATGGCGGGGTGTTGTCGCTCAATTGTGATGACCCTGAGACGCGCTCACTCCTCTCTGACGCCAACCTTTCTGAGCTAAAGCTTCTCATAGGTAACAGCAAGGTGGTCATTGTCGATGAGGCACAACGGGTGAAGGGCATAGGTGTGACGCTAAAGATTATAACAGACAATTTCAATGATGTCCAGCTACTTGTCACAGGCTCGTCGTCATTAGAACCGCATAACCGCCTTGAGGAATCATTGACAGGGCGTAAGTTCGAGTACAATCTTTTTCCTGTCAGCACAGGCGAGCTGTTAAGGACCGGAGGGCTGATGATGGTAAGACAGACTCTCGAGCAACGGCTGGTTTATGGCTCTTACCCAGAGATTGTGAGCAATCCCTCTATGGCAAAAGAACTCCTCATGGGCATTACACAAAGCTATCTGTATAAGGACATACTCTCTGTTGAGGGCATACGCAAGCCGGCACTCTTGGAGAAACTTGTTGTCGCGCTCGCATTGCAGGTGGGCAGCGAGGTGTCGTATAACGAGATAGGACAGACTATAGGCTCAGACTCGAAGACTGTGGAGAAATATATTGACTTGCTGGAGAAGTGTTTTGTCGTCTTCAGGCTTCCCTCCCTATGCCGTAATATGCGGACAGAACTGAAGAAAAGCCGTAAGGTGTTCTTCTACGACAACGGCATAAGAAACGCTGTCTTGCAGAACTTCTCTCCCCTGCCATTGAGAAACGACATGGGCGCGCTATGGGAGAATTTTGTCATAGCAGAGCGCATCAAGAAGAACCATTACGAGGGACATTATACAAAATACTATTTCTGGAGAACCACATCACAGCAGGAAATTGACTTCATTGAGGAGGAAGACGGAACGTTCAGGGCTTTCGAGATGAAATGGAATCCGAAACGCGCCAACACATCCCTCCCACAATCATTCATAACATACTATGATGTGTCCACATTCAGCGTCGTGACCCCAGAGAATTATCTTGATGTCTTAGGGTGACATGTGTGAGGGCTTAATGAAGAGTTATTGGTATAAGGTGCGAGATCACAGCCCCGCCTTTTTTTCGCTTTATCCAACACTAAATCCGTCCTCTTCAGCCTATATCCACGCACGACATCCTCGCTCATGGCGGCACAGCTGTATTCCCCAACAGATTAATAAACACCCGGGACACGGCTTGTCGTGCCAAAGCGATATGCTGCAGGTAGGGGCCTGTTTATTCCCACCGAATGTTATTTCCTTATTTGTTTTTCAATCACTAACAACTAAAACAATTTTATGTTATGGACCAGACAAGGCAATACTCCGTAGGAGACTGTGTTGATTTTAAGGTTAAAAGTGTTTTCGGCAACTATTGTGAGCTACAGGACGGGCAGACCGTCACTTATCTCCAGAACACGGGCAATATGAGGCTTGTGAAGGGGCGGACGCTACACTGCAAGATTCTATCCGTGTCAGGGCCCCACCCGAAGGTTGAGCTGCTTGATTATAGCGACATTGACCATAAGGAGAAGATGATTGACGACAAGGTGCTGACGGATATACTGAAGGAGATGGGTGTGGCATGGTCAGTGCGCGATTTCATCAAGCTTGTCCTTACCGACGATAACGACCTGTCGTTCGACCGCCACTGCCACCAATGGATTCAGAACCTCATAGAGAAGCAGCAGGACCTTTGTACCATCAAGTCTGACTGTAAGAATATCCTTGAGATGTCAGGCCTCCTTGACAGCTCGAGCCTTACTGAGCGTGAGATGTACCAGGAGAGGCTGACGACAATCATAGAGCTGTTAGGCTATTATATTCTGGCTAAGGACATGCTTGCCGACAGGCCGGACGAGCCGGAGCGCAACGCCCAGGAGTTTATCGACAGCCTCCTTGTCAGGCTGAAGAAGTCAGGCTATGTCTATCATCCCCGCAAGGCGTTCAATATCCTCTCCAGCCTTTTTGTGCTCACGCCCTCACTCATGAGCGGCAACATCGAGAGGATGTTCTCTGTCATCAAGGAGCGTGACATAAGCCAGTGGAAGAAGGAGCCTTTCCGCACAGCGCTGCTGCAGGTGCTTGAGCTTTATGTGGCGGGCAACGAGCGTGAGATAGACAAGACGAAGGACAACACCATGCTTCTCTACAACACGATACAGGCGTTGTCGATACAGCTTCTGCTTCATGACGCCAATGCCGGCGACACAGACATCATCGACTACAGGCTTAACGCCTCGCGCCTCTGCACTCTCGTCTCGTATGCCAGCATGTCCAACCAGATAGAGATTGTCAACCTCGCGCTGTACAACCTTGTCAGCTCGCGTTATGAGCTTCCGGCCTACAACCTTGACACTGTGGGCTGTGACAGGTTCAACTTCTTCGTCTCGAACAAGGCGGCGTCAGTCAAGGAGAAGATAGACACCATCAGCACCTTCACCCATAACAATGTGCGCCTCACAGTGTCAGACAGTGGCATCACGCTGGGCTCTACAGCGGGCAATGTGAGGGGTGTCCTCCCGTCGAGGCTGTCGCTCTGGAACAATCTCCAGATCATGCTCGACTCCAAGCTGGAGAATGACGACGACCTGCCCAAGAAAGGCATAGAGCGCTACAAGACACTGTGGACGGACATAGAGCGTGACCTGTTCGAGTCGGGCATGTCAGAGAACAACGCGCGGACGACGAAGAAGAGCCGCAAGCTGTATGACCGTGTCGAGGTGTCCGTCATCAGGCAGGACACCGCTGACCCTAAGAAGTTCTACTGCACCATAGAGGACGGCTCAGGCGACGAGGCGTATATATACATTGAGGACATCGTGCCGTACAATGTCCAGTCGCCCTCTGTGCGCCACTTCATCTCAGAGAAGGGCAACAGGCTTGTCTTCGAGGCTATCATATCAGAGATTGAGGACGGTGAGTACCACATCTCCATGTCAGACTATGTCAAGGCATGGGCAGAGACCTACTACTATGACGATGAGGACATAATATGCTTTGTCGCCAAGAACCAGACACGCAACTCGGGCTTCCTCCCCGGCGTGACGACAGAGGGTATAAGCGTCACCATAAAGGGTCTGGAGGATATCTCCGGGCTGAAGGCGGGCGATGTCATCACGGCGCGCCTTATGGGCAGCTCGTCAGGGAGCTTCCATATCGAGGCGAAGGCGGGCAGCCTTGCCAGCCAGTTCTTCAACCTCAACGAGTCGTTCCACATACTCATGGAAGACTTCGCCATACGGGAGAAGACCCCTGCGGCAGGCGGAGCGGAGGCTGATGTCGATACCGACCGCATTCTCGACACGTCGTATGTGCGCCAGCTCATATACATCATCGACCGCATCGCGACGCTCGACAACGACGACAACGAGTATATCAAGGCGTACAACTACCTCGGTTTCGCACGTATGCTCTCGCTGCTGATAGGATGGGAGGAGCAGGCGGCCTACTACAAGGGACGCATGGACATCATCCTCATGCTCCACTATTTCGCCATCAACGACAGGATTGACGAGGAGAGTGTCATACAGATGGAGAGCATGAACGCCGACCTTTTCAGCAGCAATGTCGTGCTACAGAACAGGTTCAGGCAGCTGCAGCTTGTCAGCTATATAGGCAAGGCCGAGCATAACGGCGACCTGTGGGAGGCGACGAACGACGCCGACGAGTCGGTCAGCGAGCTGGCCTCGCTCGTGTTGTCATACAACTTCATGTCGGCGACAAACATGTACAGCCAGGCCACCGACGTGCAGAACCGCATCAAGGAGACGCTGCGCCTGAAGGGCTATGAGTCCGGGCTGAAGCTCTACGGCACAGGCATAGAGGACAAGACGACAGAATACAAGACAAGCATCGTGTATCTTGCAGACAAGACTGTCGATGTGCCTAACATGCAGGAGCAGATGAAGGTCATCCTGGCTGTTATCAACTCGTTCCTCAACACTGACGGCGGCACGCTGTACATCGGTGTGAACGACTCGGGCATGGGTGTCGGCCTTGAGTCAGACCTCTCGTACAAGGAGTTCAAGGGCGACAGGGACGAGTATGCGAGAAGCATAACCGACGCTGTCGTGGAGGCCTTCGGCAAGGTGGTGGCTACACTTGTCGATGTGCGCTTCGACCCTGACAACGAGAAGCCTGTATGCATCGTGAAAGTGTCTCCATACAAGGACGGCGTGCAGTATAACGGCATGTGGTATGTCCGCATAGGCAGCACAAAGCGCTCGCTCAGCAAGGCCGAGTTCAACCATTACAACACGACAGAGCGTGTCTTCACCACCCATACCAAGCCTGCCGCAGCCCCCACGCCCACCCCGCCCTCTGCCCCGGCAGAGGTGAGGGGAGAGGGCGGTGAACCTTCAAGAGAGCCCAAGCCTGTCACCGTCACCGCCACAGCCCCTGTCGAGAACATCCCGACGAGCGAGATACGCTTCAATGTCTATGAGGAGTATGACCCTGAGTTCAGGCCGACGATAGCCTACCTGCAGTTCCTTGACAAGGGGAAGTTCCGCAAGGTGACAGAATACAACTGGGAGCCGGGGCTGCTGACGCTGGCAGTCTATGACGAGGATGCCGACGGGTATCTTGTCCTCGCGTACGATAACGGATATGTGGCCAAGGTGCCAATGGACGAGATACTGAGGTTTGACGACCGCACGACATACTCGCGCTACTCAGACGCCAACCTCATCTTCGCCTCCATAGCCCATGATGACGACGCCCTGATGTCTGTGACAGAAGAGGGCAAGGGCGCGGCGGGCCGCACCATGCTGCGCATTGACTCGCTCACAGGGATAGAAGAGGCCAAGCTCGGCGACTATGGCGGCCGCTTCTACAACGAGGGTCTGGCACGCCGTGTCATACAGATAGACATCATCCCGTGTGAGATGAAGGATATCTTCGTGAATGTGCTCGACAAGGACAAGCGCTCGTTGGGACTGCCTGCAAGGACCATCAGCGACGACATCAAGCTCGGGCTGCAGAAGGCCGGGATAACACTGAGGCTGGAATAACGGGCAGGCCACCGGGGGATTGCAGGTGTGTACTGTCAATGCCCACCCGCAGCCCTGAACGACAAAAGCCGGAAGACTGGTGGAATGGTTACCACCGGTCTTCCGGCTTTTGTCGTTGTTCAGATGGAGTGTCATGGCGGATACTGAGGATTGACACCATAACCCATCTTCCCCGCTGTCAGCACATGGAGATTATTCCGGGCGCATGATAATGTTCAGGTCATTGCCCTTGGCGAGAATCTCGTTCTTGATGAATGCTGACACGTCTTCTGGTGTGACAGCCTCGACAAGCTTCTTGTACTCTGTGTATGTGTCGATGCCGCGTGTCTTATACTCGAAGATTACACCTTCCCAGTATCCGTTCTTCTTGGCGTTGACATCAGCGTCCTTGAGGAAGTTAGCCTTAACCTTTGCCACCATCTCCGGGTCAACCTTCACGGCCGCGTCCTTGATACACTTGTTTGTTATCTGTAGGGCTGTATCGACGAGCTCCGGCTTGGAGATAGGCGACTGTATCTGCACCTGCAGGCGTGCCTTGCCCTCCTGGCGTGGCTGGAGGCCGCAGTATGCTCCGATAGAGTATGTTGCGCCAGCATCCTCGCGGACAGCCTTGAGGAGAATCTGTGAGAGCACCTCTCCGGCATAGCTTGCCATGATGTCGTTCTTCAGTGTGTAGTCGATGTCTCCGCCGAGGAACTTGGCGATGTATGGCTTCGGTGTCTCCATCTTGCGCTTGAAGTCGATGCTCTTCTTGCCTGTGAAGTATGTGCGTGCCTCAGGGCTTGTGATGGCTTTCTCCTTGCCAGGCAGTGATGCTATGTACTGGCATACGAGTGGGCGTATTGTCTGCTCGTCGAAGTTGCCGATGATGGTGAACGTGTAGTTGTTGGCGGCAGCGTAGCGCTCATGGGCTATCTGCATGATGCGGTCGGCAGAGATGTTCTTGAGGTCGTTGATTGTGAGCGGCGCGAAGCGTGGGTTGTGGGCGTAGAGGCCTGCATAGATAGAGTCAGTGAACTGTGCCTCTGGCTGGAGGTCGCGGTTCTTGAGCGATGTCTCGAGCATGTTGACGAGTGTGGTGTAGGCTTTCTCATCCTTCTTCAGCGCGGTGAAGTGGAGGTAGAGCAGCTGCATCATTGTCTCGAGGTCCTTTGGTGTTGACGAACCCTTTACGCTGTTCCAGTTCATTCCGAGTGAGAGACCTACTTTGGCCTGCTTTCCAGCGAGGGCTTTCTCCAGCTCGTTGTTTGTGAAGTTGCCGAGGCCGCAGGCGTTGGCAGCCATGTCGAACACTTTCATGTTGCTGTAGTCAGCCTCGCCGTAGAGGGCTCTGCCGCCTTTTGCGAATGCATAGAGGCCTACCTCATCATCCTTGAAGTCGGTCTTCTTCAGTATGACAGTGGCACCGTTAGAGAGCTGCAGCTCTGTGTATCCGAGTGTCTCGTTCTTTGTCTCCTTCTTTATCTTGCCGGCCTTGGGGAGCTGGGCTATGAGTGGCTCGTCCTTCGTGTTGTCCACCCATGCTGTGAGCTGCTCGGCACGCACGTCGGCGAGTGTCTGCTTCATCTTCGCCTCGTCGAAGTACTCGACGCCTTCCTTCTCCTGTGCGAAGTTGAGGGCCACAAGGTTGGTGTCGTTATCGACTGTCATCATCTGCTTCACAGCCTGGTTGATGATGTCGATGTTTATCTGCTGTGAGAGAGCCTGCCAGATAGTGTAGTCTGTATCGCTGCCTGGCATGGCGTCGCCCTGGAGGAAGTGCTGCACGCACTCCTGGTAGTACTCGGTGTTCTTGCGCTTGTTGCGGTTTGAGTATTCTTTCTCACGTAGAGACATGAACTCCTCCTTGGCGCGTATGTACTCAGAGGCGTTGAAGCCGAACTCCTGGGCACGCTTCACCTCACGTATCAGTGTGGCGAATGTCTCCTTCTCCTTGCCTTCCTTGGCCACGGCGTTCACCTCTGTGGCGTCCTTTGTGCTTGACACCATGTACTGGCCGTAGCCCATGGACATGTTGGTGAACGGGCAGTCGGGCTGCTGTGAGAGCTCGTTCATGCGTGAGTTGAACATAGAGCAGATGATGTTTGTCAGATAGCTCTGGACGTATGCCATCTGTGTGCCTTTCAGCTCGCGTGGCATAGGGTCAGACTTCATGTCGAGCACCATCATCGAGTATTGCATCTCCTTGTCCTTGTCGAAGATGAAGATGGCCTCGTTGTTGTTGGCGACAGGGAGAGGCTCTGAGTCAACAGAGTTCTCGCCCGACTTGATGTCGGCGAAGAGTTTCTTTATCATCGCCTCGGTATGGTCAACATCGATATCGCCTATGACGATGATGGCCTGGTTGCGTGGGTGGTACCATTTGCGGTAGTATGAGCGCAGCTCCTCTGGCTTGAAGTTATCGACAACCTCCATTGTGCCGATAGGCAGGCGGTAGCCGTATTTTGAGTCAGGGTATAGCTTCGGGAGGTTACGCTCGAAGAGACGCTGGTTGGCAGAGTTGCGCATGGCCCACTCTCCGTGTATGACACCGCGCTCCTTGTCTATCTCTTCTGTGAGCAGGAGCAGTCCGTTCGACCAGTCCTGTAGCACGAGGAGGCAGGAGTCGAGGGCTGTCTGGCGTGTTGTCGGCACATTGTCGATGTTATAGACAGTCTGCTCGATAGAGGTGTAGGCGTTGAGGTCGGCGCCGAAGGCGACGCCGAGCGTGCGGAGATACTCTATCAGTCCGTTCTCCTTGAAGTGTTGTGAGCCGTTGAAGGCCATGTGCTCAAGGAAGTGGGCGAGGCCGCGCTGGCTGTCCTCCTCCTGTATGGAGCCTACACGCTGGGCTATATAAAAGTTAGCCACGTGCTCGGGATACTCATTGTGGCGTATGTAATACGTCAGTCCGTTGTCCAGCTTGCCAATGCGTGTCGCAGGGTCAGTAGGCAGCGGCGGGATGGTCTGTGCCTGTGCCATGAGGGCGAACGCCATGACGAGCAGTGTAAGAATCTTTTTCATCGTTTCTTTCTCGTTTGGTTTGGTTTATTGTTGTATATTATGATTATATTGTGAGCTGGAGAGGCCGGAGGCTCCGGGCAATCCGGGTTATCCGGAAATCCCGGAACATCCGGA
>JBJEAW010000063.1:18419-19784 GCA_051869435.1 Prevotella sp.
GTCTCAGAGCAGCCGCCGTGTCAGGTATCTTACCGGCCAATATACCGATATGAAGCCGACGACGATGACAGTGAGGAATATGACGGCCACATCGTCATAGTGGACGCTGAGGGGATAGGCGTCGATGATGAACGAGCCGCTCGACGACCCCATCTTCACTATCCCGAACTCCTGTTGCAGCCAGCAGAGCAGGAGGCCGAGCAGAGTGCCTATGACAGCGCCGGAGACGGAGATGAGGCTGCCCTCTATGATGAATATGCGGCGTATGAGCGAGTCAGAGGCTCCAAGGTTGCGCAGTGTCGCCACGTCGTCCTTCTTGTCGATCATGAGCATCGAGAGCGAGCCGATGATGTTGAAGCAGGCTATGACGAGGATGAACGTGAGGAAGAAATAGGCCAGCACCTTCTCTATCTGCATGATGCGGAAGGTGTCTTCCTGCTGCTCGTAGCGGTCCTTGACGTAGTATCTCGCGCCTGCTATGCGCTCCACCTCGCGCTTGGCGGCCGTGAGGTCTGTCCCGGGCTTGAAGCGCAGCGAGAGGCTTGTCACCTCTCCCTGGCGGAAGAAGAGGTTTCGGGCGAAGGTGATTGACGTGAGTATATACTGCTTGTCATACTTCATCTGGCGCACATTGAAGACACATCCCGCCGACATGAGGCTGTCAGAGTTGAACGCCGCCTCGGGGTTCATCATGTCCAATTGTCCGTCGCGCTGCGGGGCGTATATCTTTATGTAGCCGTTCCAGTAGGCACCGACACCGAGGTCCTGGGCGGCCCTTATGCCGGGGATGCAGTATTCGAGGTCGGCGGCATGGAGCGTGAAGTCGCCGTCGCCGTAGAGGATGCTCTTGATATTGGTGAGATACTGGAAATTGTCCTCCACACCTTTTATGCGCACCATTATCTGCCGGCCGTCATAGACGGCGAGAGCCTGGTCCTCGACACACTCTGTCGCGACATCTATCTCGGGGAGGCTCTTCACCTGTATCAGCAGCGGGTCGTCGGCCGGTGCTGACTTTCCCTTGCGGGGGGTCAGCTCAAGCTGCGGGTCGAACGTGGTGAAGAACGACGCCACAAGGTCATGGAAGCCGTTGAAGACCGACAGGACAATGACAAGAGCCATCGTGGCCACGACGACACCCGTCACAGAGATGCCCGATATGATGTTTATGGCGTTGGTCGATTTCTTCGCGAAGAAGTACCGCCGCGCTATGGTTGATGACAATGACATGTAAGGGCTGTTCTTTAAAATTGGTTTTAACTTCGTTGAATACCGGCTGGCTTGCGGCCGTTTCCCTGTCGCCGTTGTCTATAGGGTGGTTCTAAAAATTACCACCGTAGATATATTCTCAGAGTGGGGTATAAC
>JBJEAW010000064.1:0-19723 GCA_051869435.1 Prevotella sp.
GCCATCTTTGCACGGTAAATTATCTCACAAGAAAAAACGCTGCGGAATTAAGGTTAACGTTATTGTAGTTAGCTCTTGTTTTATCTCCAATTTTTGAAATAAAATCTATGACATTCTGTTTAGCTTTATCTACAGATATGATGTGGCTACTTCCATTAGGAAGTTCAAAGTCTTCATTTATGAGACTGTTGCCACAGGACGTTGTAATGATATATAATATCAGAACAAGTAAGATGTTATAAACCCTCATACTTCTTTTTTTATTTAATTAAACAATCTGTAAAATTCAAAAAAGCCGGCAATTTGTAAATTTACTATATCTTACGGTTGCGTATTTTGTTTTAATCTTGCTTGCAAAGATACTAAAGTGAAATAAAAATAAGTAAATATGTGACAATATATACATATTATGGAATATTTTGTTGACATATGTCAAGTTTGTTATCTGTTATTCTGTAAATCGCTGCTATTCATAAAGAAATTAACGGCAGGTTTCTTCAACTTATCTGTATGTGTATTACTGGAAAGTATAATCGTGGATTCTTCTGTGATTCCATTGATCCGAAGTATGACCCGTTTGATAGACTTGTAAGAAGATCGGACTTGTACAACTCGGATATCAAGTGGAGAGATTACATACCGAAAATGGAGTTCGAAGAAGAGTTGTGAGGCTTTAAGAACTTATAACCTCACAGGGTTATTTGACACTCTATGTGATTTGGAATTATCAGCCAACGTTTATTATTGTGATGTATAGCATTACAGACTTTGTATACAATAGTGTATGGTTTATATTCTTTTCTCCTGCACTATAGTTTAATAAATAATTCATTCTGGCATTAGTATTTTATTATTGTAACTTACTTTTATAAAAATTAAATATATGGGAAATAAGGGTAACTATTCAGCGAATATTGTAAGTAGCACGCGCTGAAAGCGCAGAAGCTCATAGTCCAGGGCAAGCGTAGCGACACCCTGGGTTGAGAATCCATACCGCTTGTACGCGCTGTAAGTGCAAAAGCGTTATGGCCTCATAGCTCATTTACGCTTTTGCGCTTACAGCGCGACAATTACCCACACGAACAATATCCCCAGGGTGTCACTCCGCTACGCTCCATTCTGCCCTGGGCTATGGGCTTCTGCGCTTTCAGCGCGTGCTGGCTGAGACAATATAAAACCATATTTTCTTGTTACAAAACGCATTCGCTGAATAGTTACAAATAAGGGGTAGGGGAGAACACAAAGAAAGTGCCTGTCCGCGTCATTAGCGGACAGGCACTTTCTGCATTGTAATGTCCTATGGCTGTTTTCTGTCAGCCCGAGGCATGTCATGTCGTGCCGTGAGGCAGACTGTGTTATCAGCGGATAGCTATCTTCAGCTTCTTCTCTCCGCTCTTCACTACATATACTCCTGCTGCTGGCACGGTGATGTTGGCTGAGCCTCCCACAGCAGCGGCCTTGCCTACGAGCGCGCCGTCAGCACGATAGACAGCGGCGTTGGCGACACCATTGACCGTGATGGTATGGCCGTTGACGGTCACTCCGCCGAGCTCGTCAGCCTCTACGTTCTTGATGGCTGTAGTGGCATTGATATGGTTTGTGAGAAGCGTGAGGTTAGGGAACTCAGTGTTGAGCATAGCGCAGACAACGTTGTCGATATTCGCGAGGAACTTTGTCACACCGTTCGTCACGGTGTATTCCTCATCAACATACAGCTCCTCGCCTGTCAGCTCGCCTGTCTCCTCGTCGTAGTAAGGGTCATCGACAAACCAACGGAAGGTTGTAGGAGTGCCGAAGACCGTTGCCTGGTCAGAGAGATCGACACATCCGTTCTCGTCAACGCTGACCTCTACTGTCGCCTGGTTGGCGTAGGTGTAGAGCTGGAAGGTGTTCTTGGGGAGTGTCTTGAATGTGAAGCGGTTATTGTCGAGGAATATCACCTTGAGCGTGTATTGTCCGCTGAGGTCTATTGATGACAGCTTGTTGGCAGAGAGTGACACCTGATTGAGCATAGGCACGGCCTTGAGGTCGATATCCTCAAGCTGGTTGCCCGAGAGGTCGAGCGACCACAGACGGCTGTTGTTAAGCTTCACGCTGGTAAGCTGGTTGCTGCCGAGCGCCAGGAGCTGGAGGCTCTTGAACTGTGTGGCGTCGAATGTTGTCAGCTTGTTGCTGTTCATGGCGAGAGCCACGAGGCCAGGATAACGTGTGAGGTCAAGCTCTGTGAAGTTGTTGCCGTCGAGCGAAAGCTCTTTCAGAGCGTCTGATTCTGGCATCTTTATCTCTGTCAGGCCCGCATCCTTCAGGTTGAGTGTTGTCAGCTGTGTCATGCCGCGGAGGTCAACATCGGCGAGGCTGCTGCCAAGGAGACTGAAGACGGTGAGGTTGCTCACATCCTCGTATGAATAGACAGACACATTGCCATCGGCATTGGTCGTGACATCGAATATGTACGGCATGTCCGGTCCTATCTCGTATGTCCTCATGCCTACGCCCTGTCCTTTCCAGTCGATACATATCACTGTGTTTGGCACAGAGGCACGGAGGATGAGGCTTGCAGTGCCTTTCTTCAGTGTCTTGAATGTTCCGAGGACATGTGTCGGCATACCGGCTGCCTCGATGACGGTGGTCTGGAGGGTCAGCTCAGGGAACAGCGGCGATGTCATGGTACACTTGACCATCTTGCCGATGGCAGGGTCGAGGAATGATGTCATGCCGTCGGTGATGTTGTAGTCTGTCCCTTCGGCGAGGGTGGCGCCGTCGGTTGTGACCCATGTGTATGTCGTCTTGTTCTCTACGTTTATCTCCTGGAGGTCAACGCCCGGAGCCTTTGACGGTATGCTGATGTCAGCCTGTGGCGCGTAGATATAGCCCTTCACGTCAGTCAGCTGTGGCAGTGAGGCGAATGTGAGGTTGTTGTCGTTGCAGATGAAGTCGGTGAGAGCATACTCTGTCGGCATCACGATGCTTGTGAGGCTGTTATGAGAGAGGTCACAGCGGGTCATCAGCGTGCAGTAGTTCAGGTTCAGCTCTGTAAGGTTGTTGTACGAGAGATTGAGCGTCTCGATATAGTCGGCATCCTTGAACGACAGCGAGTCGAGCTGGTTGTGCGAGAGGTCGAGGTGGTGTATGGTGCCCATATCGTTCAGGACAACTCTCTTCATGTTGTTATTGCTGAGGTTGATGTCTGTCAGCAGGGTCTTCTGCATGGCGTCGTTATATCCGCGTATGCTCAGCTCGTTGAAGTTGTTGCCTGTCAGGCGCAGCTTCTTGAGGCAGAGGTTCCATCTGAGGTCAATGTCGTAAAGTCCTGCATCGTCGATGCTGAGCTCACGCAGTGACGACAGCTCGGTGAGGTTGATGGATGCCATCTTCGTGCCCTCAATGCCGAGCGACAGCACGCGGTCGTCCTCAGGAATGTATAGGCTGACGTATCCGTGGTCGCATGTGCCGGTGACATTGGCCGTGGCCGGCATCGTCTCAGACGTGGCGACACACTCCACCTTCTCCTGATCGAGCATGACATAGAATCGCTTCGGGTTCTCCTCTGATGCCCCGGCGATGCCCACTCTCATGCTTACAGGCACGCCATTGCCGTCAGATATTCCGGTGAAAGACATGGCGAGGTCTTCCTTGCCGTAGTCTATGGCACGCTTAACCTTGAACTTGTTTGTGCGCAGAGGCATGTACTCGAATGTCAGGTCAGGGAACAGGTCGTTGGTGAAGGCGATATATACGCTGTCTGTCGGTGCCTTGGTGAATGTCACCTTGCCGTTCTCGTATGTGTAATATTCTGTGTCAAGCAGTGTCGCCTTTGTCTCTCCGCGCGCTATGGTATATACGGCACACTCTGTCACTGTGTTCTCGCGGAGCACACGTGCGGAGAGGTCGATGGCGTCACCCACCTTCACTGTCCCGGCCACTGGCATGTTGCGCTGGTAGTAGTCATACTGGCTCCACTGGATGTTTGGTGCGGGGAGGGTGGCGAAGTCGAAGCAGTTGTTGCGCAGAATGACATTCAGCAGCTGCCCGTTGTTAGACAGGTCGATGTCTGTGATGCAGTTGTCGCTCAGGTAAAGGTCCCGGAGATAAGGACACTTGCTGACATCAAGCTTCGTCAGGTTGTTGCCGGTGGCGAAGAGTGTTGTCAGGGCAGGTAGGTTAGAGATGTCAAGCTCGCTGAACTTACAGTCGCCATTGAGCGACGACTGGTGGTCGAGATACAGCTCGTTGATATAGGGGTTGTTGCTGAGGTCGAGCTTGCGGATGCGTGTCTCGCTGATGTTGAGGATGTTCAGCTTGGTATTCTTCGACACGTCGAGGCTCTCTACCATAGAGCCGTCGATAGAGATGCGGCGCAGCTCAGGGCATCCCGTAGGGTCGAGTTTGCGCAGTCCTCTGTTGGCGTACGCCTCGAATGCCTGCATCTTAGGATAGTCAGAGAGATTGAACGACTGGTCGAGATTCTCCGTCTGTCCCATCTCGAGGATGGTGAGGTCAGGCTTGTTCTTGCCTACTATGAGAGGCTTCTTGTCGAAGGGGTTATCGTCAAGATATGCCGCATAGAGTTTTGTGTTGGGCGTGAGGTCGAGAGCCTCAAGCTGGTTGTGGCAGAGGTTAAGCACATTAAGCTCTGTCAGCTTTGAGATGTCTATCTGTGTGATGTAGCATCCCTCAAAGTCTGCTATGTAGAACTGTGTCGGGTCGCCATACACCTTTACCTCTCCGGCGCTGGAGACATTAAGAGTTATAGACGTTCCTGTCCACACGGCCTCGCCCGAGGATGTGTCAAGTCCGGCCGGGACAAGCTCATGCTCCTCCAGTCCCCAGCCACAATCGACATCAATATATGTCGTTTCCTTGATGCTGCCGAAGAGCACAGTGATGGAGTTATTGGCACCCACCGTCTCGTAGATGCTTGTCTTGAACGTGATGATAGGCTCCTCGTCCTGGGCGAATGTGGCCAGAGGGACACCGAGAAGGATGCCCAGCAGGAGGAACGGACGCAAAATGGTGAAGATGATTCTGTTCATATATAGGCTTTGTTTTTATTTGTTTCTGCTTGATAATCTCAGCCTTAGGGCATAGCCGGGATTACTTGACAACGATACACTTGGAGTGCCTGCCGTTCACTCTCACGGCGTATGCCCCTCGTGGCGCGTTGTTGAGAGAGATGCTTGTCTCGTCGCCTGCGACGCGCTTTCTCGCTACTGGTGTGCCAGAGAGTGTGAACACCTCGACGTCCATCCTCTCCGCTCCGGCGAGAAAGACGTTCAGCTCGCGCTCGCCACGCTGTGAGACGACGAGGCGGCTCTCTGTGTCAGCGGCTATATTCTTTATCCCGCTCGACTCGCCCTTGCGTCTCAACACCTCTTTCAGGCCGGCATAGGCGTCGATCTTTCCATAGCCCACCTGCACGGGGTCGGCTGCTGCGGTGTGCTCGTCGTGGCGTGCTGTCGTCTTGAGTATGTCCCTCACGTCGTCAACAGTCAGCGTGGGGTCGGCCTCAAGCCATAATGCTATCGTGCCAGAGACGAACGGTGTGGCCATCGATGTTCCTGACTGCCATGAGAAGGGGTATGTTGAGCCGTCCTTAGTGACAGCGCCTGTCATGTATGATGTCGGCATACCGACCGACTGGATGTAGTATCTGTTGTAAGATGAGATTATCACAGCGCCCGGGGCGAGGATGTGTGGGAGGTTGCGCCCGTCGCACAGCGTGCCGTAAGAAGAGAACGGTGAGACGCCTCCGCTGACAAGGTCCATGCCGTAGTCAGGCTTATAGAGATAGCCGTCGAGGGCTCCGTAGTTTGTGCTCGTGTTGTATGAGCCTACTACAATCTCCTTCTTGCCTGTGGCGAAGTCGCTGATGGAGCCGTTTGTGCTGCCGTCATCCCATCCCTCTATGCCGAAGTTGTCGAGGTATGAGTATGAGCCGTCACAATAAACGTGGAATGTCTGGCCCGGCTCGCCGCTAATCAAGAAACCCAATTTATAATTATGGTCGGCATTGTTAGTGTTGAGGTCATACATATAATAGTCAAGTATGGCGTATGTGCGGTTGCTGACACTATCCACTTCCCATCCGATACCGATATAACCGTTACAATATCTGGCCAGGGTATTGTCAACTTTGTCAGTCTCTTCCTGCTTTGCGTCAGGTGTCACCCAATACGTGAACGTGCCCATAGTCTCATCGTTCATCTCCATTGTGAAACGTCTTGCATACGTCTTGCGTGACGAGTTGTAGAGCACAGCCTGTATTGTGAACGGCCTGTTGTCATTGGCATAGATGTTTATTCCGCCATAGCGGGCATATACCACCTCGCCGTCTTTCTTCTCTGTGTCATATCCTGCGATGAATGACTTCAGCTCATTGTCGGTCTCTGTCAGTGTCTTTGTCGCTGCTATCTTGAGGCTTCCCTCGTTGCCGGCAGCAAGACAGATGATGGCATTGGCCTCCTCCGCCACAGCGTCGAAATACTGGCAGATGGTGTTCGTGCCGTCATGTGGGCCGTAGTTTGAGCCTATGGAGAGGTTTATGACGTATGGCTGCTTGGTGTATTCCTTAGCGTAGTAGGCGAGGTCGTCAACAGCTATGGCCATGAGGATGTCTGTAAACTGGCTGCAGGCGGCGGCCACGATGTCGGCCTCCGGCGCCACGCCGTAGTATGGATTGGCCATCTCGCTGACGTCGGCCTTCTTGCTTTCCTCGTTTATGATGGCTGCCTTTGTCGTGCCCTTATATCCTCCGGCCATGATGCCCATGGTATGTGTGCCGTGGAAATAGTCTGCGTTGTCTGTCGTGGCGACCTCGATAAGCTCAGGGGTGTTGTATATCTTGCGTGTCGCATAGTCGTCGATGGATGTGGCACGGTCGTTGACATCGATATACTCATAGAACTTCACACGTGGTGAGCCGTCCTCGTTCTTGAAGTTTATGTGGTTGATATCGAATCCCATATCGACTATTCCGCATACCACGCCCTTGCCTGTATAAGCCTGTGAGAGTCCTATGCCCTGGTGTATCTCATCGACACGTGCGTCGCGGCGTGCGTCGATCATCTTCTGCTTGACGGGGCTGGCGAGCTGCATACGCCTCACGCTCTTCAGCGACGCTATGCGCTCAACCTTGTCGAGGGGCATGTTTATGAATGCGAAGCCGTAGCGGCTGCGTATCACATGTGCGCCGGCTGCCTCCAGCTCTTCTGTCCCCATGCCGTCGCTCAGACGCACGATGGCCATGGTATGGCCTGAGGGGACGCCGAGGCGCTGCTTCATGAGGTCAAGCCCCTTTAGCTTTGTCTCGGTAGATGCCTGTGCGTCACGCTCCACCATGCGCAGCTGGCGGAGACGTGCACGACTCATGAGGTCGAGGCTGCCCTGGGCCGATATGTTTAGGGTGAATGCCAATAAGATGGCTGAAAGAATAGGATGTCTCATTGATTGTAGGTCGTTTGTTTGTTGTTGGGTAATGCGAAGAGGCAGGGAATGGATAGCTAAAGCTTGGGTTGGCAGGCACATAGCCCCACTTTGACTTACCCCAGGAGGTAGTCATCACTGTGGCTATATGTGTCTCCTTCAGCTCTTCCCATCTCTTCCCTGCCTCGCTAATGATGATGCCGGTTGTGCTGCCAGCGTGCCGCTATGGCGCGCTCATGCTGTCAATCCTTCATGCTGTGGGCCTTTGCGGATTATCTTACGACATGCTTCTTGCCGTTGATGATGACAATGCCCTTGGCTGTCTTGGCGTTGACCTCAATGCCCTGTGGGTTGAAGGCGCGTGTCTCCTTGCTGTCGGCGTTGATGTCATGGATGCCTGTCGATGAGCCTTTGAGGGTGATGGCTGTGTCAGAGTTGACGGTTATGACGGCCTTGCCCTCTGAGTTTGCGGCTACGTTCTTGCCGTTGGCTGTCACAGTGACATTGGCTGTCGAGACGCTTATCTCTGTGCCCTCGAAGCATGTCTGCCCGGAGGAGAGGCTCTGCACCTTCGCCACGCGGTCGCGATAGACTGTCACATCGCCGTCCTTCACGCCGTCAAGGGTGAATGTCACTCTGTACGACTTGGGGTCTTTGGCGATGAAAGCCTTAACGACGTCACCGTCTGAGATGCTGTAGAACTCGTATGATGTGCCGTTCGTGTATGACGGGTTAACCTTCGTGTTGTTGAGATAGACGTTGTTGCACGGCGCGCCGTAGAATCCGAGCAGGAACGGTATGTCGCCGTCATAGAACTTTATCTCGTTATATCCGCTGACGATATTGACATTGGAGCGGTCGCCACGGGTGAGGAAGAACTGGTATTGTGCGGCAGTTACATCGTCAACATAGAACGCGAACTTCTTGTTGCGCTCTATGGCTTTGGTCTCGATGGTCAGCACGAGGCCCTCCTTGACATCGACGTTATACTCATTGTTGAAGTCGGCATTGAGCTTCTCCTTGCCGTCGTCGGCGTATGTGACGTTACAGCCTGAGTTGGCCTTGAATACGATATGGTTGTCCTGCTCAGGTATCTGAAGCACATTGCGGCCTTTCTTCAGCTCTATGATTCTGTTCTGATAGACATAGCCATGGTACATGGTGATGTTCTCAGGGTTGTCGATGTCCACGGTATAGTTGAGCTTGCCGTATTTGTGGGCGTAGATGGCGAAGTCGGTAGGGCCTGTTATCTCGCATGTGTATGTGCCGTAGAACGACTGCTCGATGTTGTTCACACGGAACGAATAGACATTGTAGTCGCTTATGTTGCCTGTCACGACGAGTGTCGCGCCGGCGGGGACATCAATCGTCGAGTTGGCGAATCCTGTCTGCTCCTTGCCGTCAACGGTGACGCTTGTGATACACTCGTCAGCGTTGTCTGACAGCTTGAACTTCACGGGGTAGGTCACTCCGGCAGGGTAGTTGGCTGTGATGTCGATGGTGTTCTCCTTGTTGTCGAGTAGCGTGACGTAGTATGTGCCGCCGGCCGATGTCACGTCCGTGTCGTTATGCTTCACGCTGTAGAGCGACTTGCCGTATGTGTTGTGCTGTATCTGTATGACGCTCTCTGTGCCAGGCACATACTTGACAGTCTGCTTCCCGTTGACGAGAGGCACGACAGAGTATGTCCCCTGGCGCATCATTGTGACATTTGAGGCATCGTCGATATTGACGGTGAAGCTTCCTGTGCGCATCTCGTCCTCTGACACGCTCTTTATGGTGTATGTGCCGTTGGCGTCGGCCTTTGATACATATACGTATGATGATGTCAGGCCTGTTATGGCCTGTGCCACGCCCGCCGGGCTTGTCACAGACTTCAGGAAGTATCCGCTCTTGGCCGATATCTGTACGGCACGTGACTCCTGGCCGTCGGCCAAGGCTATTGTCATCGTGTTCACGCCGTCCTTGATAGTGTATGGTGTGCCGTCAAGGCTTATCTGCACGTGTGACGCATCGTCAACGTTGAAGTTTACGGTGACACTGGCTGCGAGAGCCGGTATGCCTACCATTCCCAAGAGGAAGGTGAGGAACAGAGTGTAAATCTTTCTCATATATAATACGTTTTGATGTTTGTAAAGTAGTCAAAGGATGATGCTGGGGTGATGGCCCGGGCTCTGGCAGCCCAAAAGCCTCTTGTGCAGATAGAGCCATATAGCGTGCATGGCGCTATATAATATTAGGTAAGGGGTGGCCTGGTGTGTCGTGGTCATAATCCACATCACCACGCCAGTCTGCGCCGCACGCCGCCATGAGCCCATGGCATGCAGTCCGCAGCGGGTGCCGGGACAGCAGGGGGTGGCGCATTACTGTTCGTTTGCCCATGGTGTCAATGCTTATGCCACGGGCAAGAGTGTCTTTGGGGATGTGTGAAAAAGACATAGTCCTTTCAATATGGACTGTGTGCTGGCGTCGTGCGTGCCATTTCTCAACAGGTGCAGACGCATGGCCTGTGTCTTATGACATAGGCCGTATGATAAGTAGGAATATAAACGCTCGTGATGTCGTCTCGATATTATACGCGTTGGTCATTGTCGTGTTATGCAGAAATATGTAATGTCTGGCACGATAAAAACAGTTGGGATTGAGGCCAAAAAGTGCAAGACTGGTTAATATTTTGCTGCAAATTTATTTATTTTTATTCATATACCAAAATATTAACCGAAGTTTTTTGTTAATGACCCTCATATTTCATCGAATACTTACAGTTGGTTTGTTTTTATGTCACATAAATTATAATCTGACAGTTGATTGTATAGTTTACGCTATTCTTTGCTATCTTCCTTACTTTGACTTTTATTCATGCAGAGTGGCACTGGCGTTATATATTTATTGAGTTTTTATGCGCTGTCCTGTATATTATTGACCTATATTAAGCCCTCTGCCTATATTTTATTATCCGTTAGGGTATGTATTTCAGCATCAGGGACAGACCCCTCCTGCCTGTGCGTAATGTCCTCTGGCAGTAATGGAGGTTCTCCAGTTCTGTGCCGCTTGATGCCTTGTGAATATGGGTTGAAAGCCCAGTGGCTCTTATCATGTGGTAACACCACGGGTGTTGGGGCGGTTGGATAGCACGCCTTGTAACGGCAGAAACGTAAGTGTTTTCGTGTCAGTCTGCAAAAGGTACTGAATGACCGCCTCATATGTACTGAATGACCGCCTCATATGTACTGGATGAGCGTCTCATACGTACTGAATGACGGCCTCAGACAGTATCAATGACAGCCGCCTTGATTATCAGCGTCTTACAACGGCTCTACGCGTGAGCCTCAGATATATGACAAGACGAGGCGCCTGCCACTGGTTGTTAGTGGTCGAGACGCCCCGTCACGTTATGTCTTTATCTTATTTAGAACACCTTCAGGCTGTTCTTCTCTATGATGCCTTTCAATACTGTTCCGTCGTCAATGTTGCCGATGAACTGTTTCATGACGCGGATTTTCTCGCCGTGTCCGGCCTCGACAAGGTCTTTTATGGTGTTGCCCACGCAGTAGTCTCCGCAGAGCCCTGCCACATAGATCTCGTCGATACCGCTGTTCTTGATAATCTCAAGCAGACGCTCGGCGCTCTTCTTGTTTGCCATGATTGAATACTCGTCGGTGGCGACATCGTCGCCTTTCGTCAGCACCGGAGCACATGGGACAAGCTTGTTGACAGCCTCGAAGACAGGCTGGTAGATGCTTGCGCCGTGGCTGAACTGCACACAGTGGACAGGCCACATGCCGCCGTTGTCCTTGAACGACGAGTGGTTGTATGGGTGGAAATCGGAAGTCATGACAATCTCCTTGTATGTCCCTGCTGGCTGTGAGGCTATAAACTGGGCCAGATTGTCCATAATCGCAGGGGCGCCATTGACGGCGAGAGAGCCATTGATGAAGTCATACTGCACATCGACAAGCAGCAGCATCTTATTCTGCTTGTCACACTTTGTCTGCTTGCAGCAGTCCTGGGCCATTGCCGCTGAGGTAGTGATGATTGCTGCCATAATGATAAAAAATAGTTTCTTCATGTTTGTTTGTTGTGGTTCGTTTGTTATGTTACGGTGTTCCAGAAAACGGCTGCAAAATTACAAATATTATTTATAAAGACGCCCTTTTATGACAAAAAACCTTAAATCGGGACTTACTTTTCTTGTCTTTTTCGGTCTAATAAGTAACTTCGCACCAATAAATCAACCTTTTCTGCAACATTAATTGTATAAATAATATAGTAAACAAGGAATCATCATGAAACAGAAGAACATCTTTGCCATTGGGCTGATGGCAGCCACGCTCGTCCTCAGCAGCTGTGCCAGCAAGAAGGACCTCGACAACTGCCGCATGGAGAACGACCGCCTATCGACAAGCTATCAGGATACAAAAGAGCAGCTCGCAGCGGCCAACGCACGTCTGACATCGCTCCAGGAGCAGCTTGCAGAGGCGAGAAAAGCCAACGAGGCGCTGCAGAAAAGCCTCGACAAGAGCCTCAATAACACATCAGACAATAATGTGAACATATCGAAGCTCGTCGATCAGATAAACGAGTCAAACCAGTATATCAGACATCTCGTCGAGGTGAAATCGAAGAGCGACTCGCTCAACCTTATCCTCACGAACAATCTGACACGCTCGCTCAGCAAGGAAGAGCTGAAGGAGGTGGACGTCCAGGTGTTGAAGGGTGTAGTCTATATCTCGCTGGCAGACAATATGCTGTATAAGAGCGGCTCGTACGAGATAAACGACCGTGCAGCAGAGACTCTCTCGAAGATAGCGAAGATCATCACCGACTATAAGGACTATGACGTCCTCATCGAGGGCAACACCGATGATGTTCCTATCTCACGCGAGAACATACGTAACAACTGGGACCTCTCTTGCCTACGCGCGTCGAGCGTCGTACAGGCTCTGCAGACACGCTACGGCGTTGACCCGAAGCGTCTGACAGCCGGCGGACGTGGCGAGTATAACCCCGTGACGACAAACGAGACAGCTGTAGGAAAGCAGCGCAACCGCCGCACACAGATTATCATCACGCCGAAGCTCGACCAGTTCATGGACCTCATAGACAAGGCCCCGGAAGAGTGATATGACATCATACCGCCTCCCTATTTGCCGCTCTGGCAGAGCCATGCGCTCTGTCACGGGCTGTGGGCCAGGCTGCAAGGACGGCATGACAACGCCGTCAGCAAACAGAACAATCCCAGACAAGGAGAGATTTCCCCCTTGTCTGGGATTGTCATTTTATGCCTGTCAGGCCTGGTGCTGGCTGTTGTCTGAGGCTGTCCCCCGTCACTGTTTCTTGAAGAGGTGTGGGACAAACTCCTTGAGACATCTCCGCCATGTCAGCCACTCGTGGTGGGTGCCGGGCGATACGTATAGCTCGACATTGATGCCCATCGACTTGAGGTCGCCCACCATCTTCTCCGTGCCGAAGTTCTCCTCACTGCCACAGCCCATGAAGAAGTATCTCACCCGTGAGTTGAAAGCCGCGGCGTCGTTGAAGACGCCATCGAAGCATGTCCTCAGGTCAACGCCGAAGAGAGCCCCGCTGAATGTGCCGAGATAGGCAAACTTGTCGAGATGGGGCAGCACGACGTTGAATGTCTGGAACCCTCCCCATGACAATCCGGCCATGGCACGGTGCTCACGGCCTGTCTTGCAGCGGAAGGTCCGCTCTATCATGGGGATGACATCGTCGAGCAGGACGGTGTAGAACGACGCGCCGTACTGCATGCGCTGCTTCTCGACATCCTCGCCGCGGCGTGGCGAGAAGCCCACCTCTATGTCGCCACTCTCCATGACGACAATCATTGGCTCACACTCGCCAGAGGCTATGAGGTTGTCCATGATGTGGTTCATATGGCCCTGTGTGCTCCATCCCGTCTCGTCCTCGGCCATGCCGTGCTGCAGGTACAGCACAGGATATTTCCTTTTTGACTTGTCATAGTCTGCCGGTGTATATACCATGGCGCGGCGCCAGCGCTTCTGCGACGCGGCGTAATACTCCACTGAGCGCATCTGTCCCTTCGCCACTCCTGTCTGTGGGCGGTAGTAGTCGCCCTCCTCTCCCTCGGCCACTTCTATCTGGCTCGCCATGCGGCTGCACCCGAAGATGGTGCGTGTGTTGGGGTCTGAGACACGGTAGCCGTCAACCTCGAGGAAGTAGTAGTGGTTGCCGACAACAAGAGGCTCGGTGACACAAGTCCACAAGCCCTCGGCGTTTTTTTCCATAGGGTATTTCCTCCCGCAGATATCCACCACCATGCGGCTCGTGTTCGGGGCGTGGATGGCGAAGTGGGCGCGCCGCTCACGGTCAAGGCTTGGCGACATGCTGCCTGGCAGGTTGGTCTCCGAGGGGATGGTGGCGGCCTTGTCACGCCTCATCTCTGAGCCGTCGGTGAACTCCCACCAGTTGAAGCTCATGAGCCTGACACCTTTCTCTCCCTTGAAAACGAAATACACATCGTGGACACCGCTGACACCTCTCGCCACGTCGCTCTCCACTGTCGTCCAGCTGTTCCATCCTCCTGTGTTGCCCGTCTTTATCTCGGCTATCTTCTGTCCATTAATGCTGTCAAGGCATACCTCCATCACTCCGCCGCGCATACCGCTGGCTACTGACGCCTTGAAGCGGCGTGGCTCACGGGCGAAATCGACCACCCTCACCTTTATATAGTCGCCGTTGTGCGTCTCTGTGACATATACGCCGTCATGTGTGTTCTGCTCGGTCTTCACCCCGCGCGAGAAAGCCATGGTCTCTGCCTCCACACGCCTGTAGGGGCAGAGCGTGCCTATCGGTCTGACACCCTCGTCAGTGTGGTGGATTATCGGGAATGTCCCGTCGGCGTTATATGTGAACTCCTCGACGGCACAGCTACGCCCGAAACCTCCGCCCCCAGGCAGTTTGCCCGTGTGGTAGAAGAAGTATGAGTGGCCTTTGTAGTCTGTCACACCACAGTGGTTGGTGAACGATTTCGTGTCCTCAAGCGGCATTATCGGCCCCATATAGCGCCATGGGCCTGTCGGGGTGTCGCTGATAGAGTATGCGATATGCTCTGGCACGCCGCCTGCGGCATACAGCAGCATATACTTCCCGTTGCGCTTCGTTATCCACGGACCCTCGGTGTAGCAGTCCTTGTACTTCTTGCCCTTGACACGCTTCTCCACCTGTGGCGCGCCGAATCCCTCCACCGTCTGCTCTATCCTCGTCACGCTGCCGTCGATGGAGACCATGTCCTTGTTCAGCTTGGCACAATAGACGTTGGGGTTGCCCCAGTAAAGGTAGGCCTGCCCGTCATCGTCTATTATCACTGTAGGGTCGATATTGTCCCATGAGCCGTTGTCGTAGAGCGGCTTGCCCAGTGCGTCCTTGAATGGCCCCGTGGGGTTGTCGCTGACAGCCACGCCGATGGCCATGCCGCCTGTCAGCCGCGAGTGGGCGCAGACATACCAGTAGAACTTGCCGTCACGCTCTATGGTCTGGGCTGCCCAGGCGCGGTCGTCAGCCCACGAGAATGTGTCGAGAGACATCAGGCTGCCATGGTCTGTCCAGTTTGCCATGTCTGTCGTGGAGTAGGCGCGCCACTCGTACATCCAGAAGAAGTCGGCGTTGTCCTCGTCATGTCCGGTATAGACATAAAGCCTGTCGCCGGAGACCATGGGCGCAGGGTCGCTCGTGTACCATGTCTGTACGATTGGGTTCTGTGCCATAGACACAGAGGGCAGGGCGATGGCGAGGCTTGTCGCCATGTTTCTTAGGGCTCTTCTTGTGTTCTTTCTCATTTGTTATTTAGGTAGGTTATGATAGTTGTTGATTGGGGCTTCTGCTGGTGTGGCTCTGCTCTTACGGCCTGTCTTGCAGGTAGGTTCTGCTTGTTCGCTTTGGCGTTTTTGTAGATTTAATTCGAGGTGAGATTGTCAGCCGAGGAAAGATTGTCTCGGGTCGTGATAAGGCTAAGGCTATCATCCCGCTGCAAAATTATGCAAAAAGTATCGAATCGCTGTCCACTTTTGTTACATATTCATGGCGGTTATGTTACATCGGAGGTTTTCCTCGAGGCTCTGTACAGGGCTGAGCATCATATTGATGTATTTCTCAGGCATACCATAACCCGCCTATATAGACTGACCGCCAGAACAGCAGGTGTATATACACGCTGCGTGTCCTGGCGGTGTCAGTATTATGGGGCTATGTGTTTAGGGTGGTTCTAAAAATTACCACCGTGGATATATTTTTCAAAGTGTGGGGTTAACGTCTTACCATCTTTCGTTCTCTTTTCGGTTGCCTTCGGCTTCCTCCTTCGCGCCTCGGCCATTCAAGTAAACTTGATGGCACTCGGCTTGTCGTCGGTTCAAAATGTAAGTTCGCTCAGTCACAATGCCCGCATTGCTCCTTCTCGCTCTTACACTTTGACCTCGAAAATAGAATCGAAATCTGTCAAGGCTAATTTATAGAACCACCCTTTATTCAGAGAGCAGTGAGTCTGCCAGCTCCATGAGCTTCTCGTCGTCGCCTTTGTGCATACGCGACATGATGGTCACCATAGGCTCGGCGAATGTTATGCCCTTCATCTCCTCAAGCATCTTCTTCATCACCTTGCCCGCTGTCGGGGCCCATGAGCCGTTCTCGATGATGGCCACACGGCGGTTCTGGTAACCCTTGAGCTGGAGATGGTGGAGGAAATCATACATCGGAGGGAAGACACTGGCATCGTACGACGCTGCCGCCACGACGAGGCGCCCCATGCGGAATGCGTCCTCGACAGCCTCGGCCTGGTCGTCGCGGGAGAGATCGGTGATGGCCACCTTGCCGGCTCCTTTCTCCTTCAGTATCTCTGCCATGCGCTCGGCCGCAGCCTTTGTGCCGCCATGTATGGAGGCGTAAGCCACAAGCACACCCTCTGTCTCTACCTCATAGGCCGCCCATGTCTTGTACAGGCCGATGTAATAGCCGAGGTTCTCATTCAGTATAGGGCCGTGGAGAGGGCATATTGTCTGTATGTCAAGCTTGGCGGCCTTCTCAAGCAGACGCGTCACCTGCATACCGTATTTTCCGCAGATGTTGAAGTAGTAGCGGCGTGCCTCACATGCCCAGTCATCGTCGGCTGACAACGCGCCGAACTTTCCGAAACCGTCAGCCGAGAACAACACCTTGTCAACATCGTCATAGCTGACCATCACCTCTGGCCAGTGGACCATAGGGGCGGCATAGAATGTCAGCGTGTGCTCGCCAAGGGCGAGGGTCGAGCCTTCCTTGACGATGATGCTGCGCCCGTCAAGCTCTATCCCCTCAAAGAAGTTCGGGAGCATCTGCATGGCTTTCTGAGATGCCACAACCTTCAGCTCAGGATATTCGCTGAGCATATCGGCGATGAGAGAGGCATGGTCGGGCTCCATGTGGTGGGCCACGAGATAGTCAGGACGGCGCTCGCCAAGAGCTTCCCGGAGGTTCGCCTTCCATTCCTCACCCTTGCGCGCGTCACATGTGTCCATGATGGCTATCTTGTCGTCGAGGATAACGTATGAGTTGTACGACATGCCGTTAGGCACTACATATTGGCTCTCAAAAAGGTCGATGTCGAGGTCGTCAACACCGATGTACTTGATCTTTGATGTTACGTTTGATACCATTGTTTTATTTCTGTTCTTATTGTTCTTTCTTCTTCTAATTATATATGGATGTCCTTGTTGGTCATGATGTGTCTCTCTGTTCGTCGGCAAGAGTGCCAGACCGCTCTTCCTGTCCCCTCTGCCGTCATGGATAAAGCAGCAGCAGACCGGCAAAGGCGGCCATCGCTATCATTTTAAGCGGGTTGACCTTTACCCAGTATGTCCCGACAAAACTGGCTATGAAGATGCCTGACGATACATAAAAGTACCAAGGGTCAGAGGGCGTGGAGAAGTTCTCCTTGTCAAAAAGCAGAAGAGCGGCGGCGGCAAGCAGACCTACAACAGCCGGACGAAGGCCAAGGAAAATATTCTGCACTATGTCTGATTTCATGTACTTCATGAGCATCTTTGATATGAGTATCATAAGTATCAGCGATGGGAGAACAAGGGCCAATGTGGCCGTGAAACTGCCAAGGACCGACATCAGGTAGCCGTAACCGGCATTGTGGACTGCCGTGTAGCCACAATATGTCGCAGAATTGATGCCTATCGGGCCTGGGGTCATCTGCGAGATGGCTACAATGTTCGTGAATTCTGCCGAGCTAAGCCAGTGGTGCTCCACTACCACGTTGGTCTGGATAAGAGACAGCATACCATAGCCGCCACCGAATCCGAAGAGGCCTATCTGGAAGAATGTTATGAAAAGCTGTAAGAATATCATCTCTTCTCGTTGTTTGTCGTGGTGGGCACATGGCGTGCCTTAAAGTTTCATAATATCCCATTGCTGGGTAGGGGAGGATATGCTATTTCTCCATATTGCCGTAAACATATCCGCCTATGCCGGCGGCGATGATGATATATATCGGATTCACACCTAACTGCCATATCAAAAGGGCAGAGGCGATGGGTATCCAACAGTTGGAGAGCGAAATGCGGGCTGAGCGCGCGAGAGTGAACGTCGGGGCGGCGATGAGCGCGACAACAGCAGGACGGATGCCGTTGAAACATGACGCTACCCATTGGATATCCTGGAAATGCTGGAAGAATAACGCTATCGACAGGATAATCAGGAATGACGGAAGCGCCGCACCTAACGATGCCAGCAACGCACCACGAGTGCCTGACAGCTTATAGCCGATAAACGTAGAGATGTTTACGGCAAAAACTCCAGGACACGACTGGGCCACAGCTATGAGGTCAAGAAAATCCTCATGCGTTATCCAACGCCGCTTGTTGACAATGTCCTCCTCTATGATAGGTATCATTGCATAACCTCCACCCAGTGTGAAAGCTCCTATGCGGAAGAATGTCAGAAACAGACGGACGCTAAGACGTGTTGCTTCTATGTTGTTCTGTTCTTGTGACATAACCGGTTGCAAAATTACTAATTTTTCCCCATACTGACATTATTACATATGAAAAATAATTATTTTTATCATTTCTATACCTGAGTTTCGCCCTCCTCCATCCCTCTCCTCCATCCCTCCATCCCTTTCCTCTCCCTTTCCTCTCCCTTTCCTCTCCCTTTCCTCTCCCTTTCCTCTCCCTTTCCTCTCCCTCTCCTCCATCCCTCTCCGGGTCTTCCACTCCCTCCATCCCCTCTCCTCCTTGCCCCTCATAGCCACCGTTCCCCACGGTTTCGCCGTGGGGCTTCCCCTCCGTCCCCTCCCTCCGTCCCCTCCCTCCGTCCCATCAGCGAGCCGTTCTTGGCTCGCTTCCCTCCGCTTTCTCCATCCCCTCTGTCCCCCCGCCCCCTCCTGTCCCCCTCCGTCCCCCTCCTGTCCCTCTCCTGTCCCCCTCCGTCCCCTCCTGCCCCCCTCCGTCCCCTCCGGGACCTCCGGGACATCCGGCTCCTCCGGAACATCCGTTTACACCTATTTCTTCACAAAAAACCGCCGCTTTCCCCCACGATTTCCCGCATTTTTTCAAAAATTTCCTTCATTTCCTTTGGCAATTTAAAAATTTATAAGTAATTTTGCAATGCAATTATAAGGTTTATGCGGCGTTTCACATGTCGGCTCATTCGAGTGCAGGCTTCGGAAGGTTCATAAACCTTTCTTGTTTATATAAGTCTCATGCAATATACAATAAGCCCATCGGTAGCTTTAGCCTTAAATTCAATATCTTTCCCATCGTGTGTGGCTTTGAATACTTCAAAATCGTAATTGTGGTGACGTTCAGGTTCTGTACGGATATGATGCGCATCTTTTATCCATTCGCTGACCAAAGTTGCCATCTCCATGGTTTCCGCTACCTTGCGACTGTTTTTGCATTTGGAAAATGTCTCAGTGAAAAATTTCTTTCCCACATTTAATGCAAATCCCTCATTCGTTGTAATTGTCAATCGTGAACCTTTACTGCCGTCAGCCATTGTTACTTTGGGAAGATGTTTGTCTGCCCAGGTTAATGCTGCATTTTGAATACTTGCCCGTTCTTCACCGCTTAAACGTCTATTACGTGCCTGTTGCTGCATATCCCGAATGAGCTTGCACGCCTCACACACCTCATTATCCATCACGCAGCCAGCGGCCAGTTTCCTCGTCACATCACAGTCCCTACACCTCGATATCGTATAAGGGTTATAGTCCGGGAACGTCCTGCCCTTCTTCCCAGAGTTCCACCTGAACATGTTCCGACGGTCGTTCCGCGTCGCC
>JBJEAW010000065.1:0-67694 GCA_051869435.1 Prevotella sp.
TATCCCCCAGCAGTTCCTGGTACGGCAGCATGACACAGTTCAGTTGACATACCCACAGAATGGAGAAACAATCTGCCTGCTTTTTGTTCACACTTTTCACACAATTTATATATTGTGCTGTATTATAGAGCCTTATGAGAGTCTAAAAGTTCTCGATAAAGATATCAAACTCAGATGCTCCCCCGTCAGTGTCGTGTATCTTTTTGTAGAGTCTTTTCTTTCTCATGCTCAGTGTGCTTGGGCTACATTTTGTGTAATGGCATATCATTTTTGGGTGCAGCCCGGTCTTGACCAGACAGCATAGCCGTATTTCATCCTTGTTGAGCTTCTTGCTGCTGTGCTCTTTCAGACGCGCTGTGAAGCCGTTGTACGCCATGTTTACAGACTCTTCCAATAATATGAAATCCGCCTCTGAGGGGTTGAAGTTTATGTTGTGGAACATTCTGTATATCTTTGAACTGACGAATGCCTCAACCGCCTCAGCCGTGGCTTTAGTGTCAGCAACAGTCTCAGGCTGGTCTTGGCGGTCATGCTCAGCCCGGAAGTCTTTCTGATGTTTTGCGCATACCATACCATGCCCGTGCGTCAACAGCGTGTTTTCTCTTTCTGCCATAGCCTTTTTCCTCTCTCTACGTTCATGCTGACATATAATGTATCCGGCAATGACAAGCATGGCGATAACCGACAACAGCCATGTCATAATCTTCCTGTTGGCTGCTTCTGTTTTGCCTGCACGCTTTTCTATCATCGCTTTCTCTTTGATATTAGCAGCATTGTCCAGCATCTCTTCTTTCTCCTCTTGTCTGACAGAATCCTCAAACACAGAGGCAAGCTCGTGGTATTTTGTTGACTCGCTGTCATTGAGCAAGCGCTTGTACATCTTTGCAAGACGCTCCGCTGCCCCTTTTTTCGTCTTGTAGTCTCCGTCGTCTATACATCTCAGATAGTAATGTCTGGCCGAGTCGGCATTGGCGGTAGCCTCGTAATAATTGCCGATGGTATAGTAATAGGCTGCGGTATTGACAGCCGCGAGATTGTCCCTGTTGTCTATAAGTATTTGCTTCGCCTCTTTCAGCATTCCGACATCTATATATGTGGCAGACATCTCAATCTCAACCATGTGCTGAAGGTCGCGGTCGCCAATCTGCCTTGCTACTTCCACGGCATCCTTGTAGTATTTCAATGCAGCCCAGTCATTGTCTTTGAAGGATAGGATGCGGCCTATGTTCCTTAATGTATATGCCGTCTCGTCAGGACAGTCAGAATGTAATGCGTATTTGTGGGCTGACTGATAATAGCCCAGAGCCATATCGTGCATGTCTTTCCACTGGTAAATTAATCCGATGCTTGTAGCGCTTCTTGATTTGTATCTGTATGTTACGGAATCTGTTCCCTCAACCTCCATGGCCTTTTTCCATGCGGCTATGGCTGATGTGCTGTGGTGATTGTCTTGGTTGACGCCTCCGAGCAGATAATAAGCCAGTGCCTGCCTGGCTGGGCTTCCGTGCTGTTTATAATAGTCTGCCACCTCTCTTATTGTGGCGTCTGACTCCTGTCTGATGTACAGCTTGTACTCTGCCTGAGTCCTTAGCAGTGAGTATAACATGCGCTCACTCTCCTCTGCATGGCTGAACATGGAAGAGTCGCTCAAGAGAATCTTATAGGCAGAGTCGGGTATGATTTCCATGAGGCTGTCCGCTTTTGACAGCGTCAGCTCAGCTTCTCTGACCTCTCTGGCTGTCAGTCCGAAAGCTTTCTGTCTCCATTCGGTGTCGCACGATGTCATCAAAACAGCGAACGTCAGTATTATGTGGTATGTGTTAGCGAAGTTTAGTCTCATAATGAAAGTTTGTTCTACATAGTTTGTTGCAAGGCCTGCTTGCATATTGTATGCTTACTGTGAATAAGCCCCGTATGTCATCGTAATGTCTTGTCACGTCTGCAAAGATAGTGAAAATCGAGCAAAAGACAATATATGACAGCGCTTTTTTTCTTTATTTTTGACTTATTGAGGTTAACATGAACGATATAAAAATGTTGCTCTTTTCTTGCTGAGTTGTAGAAAATGAAGTATATTTGCAGACGTTTTTCATTCGTGGGCTGGCAGAAGGGCCTGCCGTAATGGCTGTGCGGCGGTTATGTGCCATGTCCCCGATAAAGGCTCACCGCTAATTCTGAAAGGAAGACAGAGCCCACCACCTATAATTAATTAGTCAGATTCAAACAACAAGTATAAGTATAGTGAACGACACCATCCTGAAGATACAAAACGTCAGCAAGGCTTTCGGAAAGAAGGTTGTGCTGAAAGACTGCTCGCTCGATATACGCCGTGGCGAGTTTGTCACTATCCTCGGCCCCTCAGGCTGTGGCAAGACGACACTCCTGCGCATGATAGCCGGCTTTGAGCATCCCACCTCCGGACATATACTCCTTGAGGGCAAGGATATAACATCCATACCGCCTTACCGCCGTCCGATGAACACTGTGTTCCAGAAGTATGCCCTCTTCCCCAATCTCTCAGTATATGACAACATCGCGTTCGGACTGAAGCTGAAGAAGTATAGTGAGGATGAGATAGACCAGCGTGTGCTCGACGCGCTGAAGATGGTGGGCATGACCGATTATGAGGAGCGTGATGTCACCTCCCTCTCCGGCGGCCAGCAGCAGCGTGTCGCCATCGCCCGCGCCATTGTCAACGAGCCGCAGGTCTTGCTCCTCGACGAGCCCCTCTCGGCTCTTGACGCCAAGATGCGGAAGGACATGCAGATGGAGCTGAGGGAGATGCACGAGCGTCTCGGCATAACATTCGTCTTTGTCACCCACGACCAGGAGGAGGCGCTGACACTCTCTGATACCGTCGTCGTCATGAACGATGGCATAGTGCAGCAGGTGGGAACTCCACAGGATATATACAACGAGCCTCGCAATCCCTTCGTGGCAGACTTTATCGGCGAGAGCAACATCTTCTGCGGGACGATGCGTGGCGACTACGATGTGGAGTTTATGGGCAAGCACTTCCGCTGTGTTGATAAGGGTTTCGCTACAGACGAGCCTGTCGATGTCGTCCTGCGGCCGGAGGATATAACGCTCGTCGAGAATCCGGACAACGGCATGTGGCGGGGCACGGTGAGGTCGTGCATATTCCAGGGTGTCCACTACGAGATGTTTATCGACACGCCCGACGGCTACGAGATACAGGTGCATGACTACAACCACTATGAGGTGGGCAGGGAATACGGCATGACAGTTCAGCCCGAGGGAATACATGTCATGCACGCCGAGCGGCTATGCAACAGCGTCAGTGCCACTGTCGTCGATGATGACCATATCGAGATGATGGGGGCGAGATTCCTGTCAAAGAGACATGGCAGGCCACACGGCGAGAGCGTCAGGGCCATATTCGACTTCAATGTCGAGCTGACCGACAACCGTGAGGACGGCATGACGTACGGCACGATACGCGTCATACTCTATAAGGCCAACCACTACCACCTTACTGTCGAGACCGCCGACCACCAGCTGATATATGTCGATACTACCGATGTCTGGGAGATAGCCGATGTCGTGGGCATCATCGTCATGCCCGAGCAGATAACAGTGGCATAGGCCCTAACTTTATAGAAACAGGAAATGATAAAGAAAATACTATCAGGATTCTCCATCGACAACCGCAAGAGCTGGGCATGGCCGTATATAATATTCATGGCCATATTCGTCGTCTTGCCGCTGATACTGATACTCTACTACTCGCTCATAGACACCTCAGGCAATCTCACCCTGCGTAACTTCGAGAAATTCTTCTTGCAGACAGAGTCGGTGAACACGCTCGTCTATTCGATAGGCATAGCCATGCTGACGACTCTCATCTGCATCCTCCTCGCCTATCCCGCCGCCCTCTTCATGGCCGGCAGGGAGTACAGGGTGCCCCGTGTCATGACGGTGCTCTTCATCCTGCCTATGTGGATAAACATGTTGCTGAGGACGCTTGCCACTGTCGCGCTGTTCGATTTCCTCTCGCTCCCTCTCGACGAGAACGCCCTTCTCTTCGGACTAGTGTATAACTTCCTGCCTTTCATGATGTTCCCTATATACAATACGCTCCAGAAGATGGACCGTCATCTCATCGAGGCGGCGCAGGACCTCGGCGCAAACCGCTGGCAGGTGTTCCGTGAGGTTGTCCTCCCGCTCTCCATGCCCGGAGTCTATTCTGGCATCGTCATGGTCTTCCTGCCCACTGTCTCAACGTTCGCCGTGGCCGAGCTGCTGACGATGAACAACATAAAGCTCTTCGGCACGACCATACAGGAGAATATCAGCTCAGGCATTATGCTCAACTATGGTGCCGCCCTGTCGCTCATCCTGCTCGCCCTGATATGCCTGACGAGTTTCTTTGACGACGGCGCCGAAAAGGAAGGAGGCACGTTATGATACATATTACCGACTGGAAGCGCGTCACAGCCCATGCCTACCTGTGGCTCCTCCTGCTGCTGCTCTACCTCCCGATTATCATCATCATCGTCTATTCGTTCACCGAGGCGAAGGTCCTGGGCAACTGGGCGGGGTTCTCACTCGGGCTTTACAGCAATCTCTTCTCTGGCACATCGCAGGGCGCGCATACCCTCTATGCCGCCATAGAGAACACCATCATCATAGCCCTGCTGGCAGCCATCGTATCGACACTCATGGGCACTGTGGCCGCCATAGGCATACACAATATGAGGGGAATGGCACGCCGCACGGTAACATTCCTCAACAATGTGCCGATGATAAATCCTGACATCATCACCGGTATATCCATCTTCCTCCTCTTTGTCTTCCTTGGCATCTCGCGCGGGATGTTCACTGTTGTCTGCGCCCACATAGCTTTCTGCACGCCCTATGTCATCCTCTGTGTCATGCCGAGGCTGACAACGATGAACCCGAACATATACGAGGCGGCTCTCGACCTCGGCGCGACACCGTGGCAGGCATTCAGGAAAGTCCTCATCCCGGAGCTCCTCCCTGGCATGGTAAGCGGATTCATCCTCGCCGTGACACTCTCCATAGACGATTTTGCCGTCACCTTCTTCACGAAAGGCAGCGACGGTCTCGACACCCTCTCGACATATATCTACGCCGACGCGCGCAAGGGCGGACTGACACCAGAGCTGAGACCACTCTCAGCCCTGATATTCGTGACGATGCTGATGCTCCTCGTCATTGTCAATATAAGGGCCAGCCGACAGAAGAAAGAACAGAAGAAGAAAGGACAACGCAGATGAAAGGAAGACTCTATATCATCACCACCGTCATCATCCTATGCTTGATGCCAGCCACGGCTCACGCCCTTGAGCGGCACGAGATACTCAAGGTGTATAACTGGGCCGACTATATCGACGAGGACCTCCTGCCTGAGTTCGAGAAGTGGTACCAACGGCAGACGGGCAAGTACATACATGTACAGATGCAGACATTCGACATCAACGAGAATATGTTGGCAGAGATAGAGGTCGGCCATGAGGACTATGATGTCATCTGCCCCTCAGAGTATATCATCGAGCGTATGCTGCGCAAGAAGCTCCTGCAGCCTATCAGGAAAGATGTGATATCGAAGACAAACACCCCCTCATACTTTGACAACGTGTCGCCGTTCGCCGTCAGCATGTTCCAGAAGATGGCACCCAAGGGCTCCAGGATAAACGTCAGCGACTATGCCGTCGGATATATGTGGGGCACAACGGGATTCCTGTATAACAAGAAATACCTTAAAGCCTCCGACCTCAAGTCGTGGGGAGCCCTCTATGACACCCGCTATATGGGCAAGATACTCATGAAGGACGCTTTCCGTGATGTCTATTCATGCCTCGTCTGCTATGCCTACCGTGACGATATAAAGGCGGGAAGAGTGACAAGGGACGAGCTTGTCGGGCAGGTTACGGACGAGAGGATACGTCTCGTTGAGGACTTGCTGAAACGCGCCAAGCCCAATATCTTCGGATGGGAGGTCGATTTCGGGAAAGAGACGATGACAAAGGGCAAGGCATGGGCCAACATGACATGGAGCGGGGATGCCGCATGGGCCATCGACGAGGCGGCACAGGTGGGCGTACAGCTTGATTATGTCGTGCCCGAGGAGGGCTCGAACGTGTGGTTCGACGGATGGGCCATACCTATATACGCCAAGAATCCCGAAGCGGCAAGCTATTTCATCAACTTCCTCTGTATGCCAGAGAACGCGCTGCGGAATATGGATGCCATCGGCTATGTCTCTGTCATAGGCTCGAAAGAGGTGATGGAGGGCATGATGGAGGACGACGACAGCGGCGTGCCATATGTCGATGCGAGCTACATCTTCGGCGAGGAGGGACGCCACGTCAGGCTGAGACAGGTGTATTATCCTGACAAGACGGTCATCGACCGCTGTGCCCTTATGCACGACTGTGCCGAGAAGACAGAGGCCATGGTGGATATGTGGAGCCGTGTGAAGGGCGACTCGCTGAATGTCAGGATGATTCTTGTCATATGCTCTGTGATGGGTATCATATGCTTCGTGTGGCTCTCAGGGAAATACAGACACCACCGCCGCCTTGCCCATCGGCGGAAACGCCTGTCACGCCTGGCGGCAAAGAAATGACAGCGTGGCGGGCTGTCCCATATCTCTGGCGGGAGCGTGACACAGATGTTTTTATGTTTTCCGCGGTCACATTGTTTGGCGTTCAAACTCTTAATTTTTACAAATTATACGGCATAACGACATCAATGTGAAAAAATATTGCTAATTTTGTGGCATAAATGTGCTTATGGCCCTGAAACGCAATAGGCTGGGGCTATGCCACTCATGCGACGCCATCGTGCAAGCTCATGGCATGACATGGCGGGGCAGGGGAGGCGTGAGCCGGAAATACGTGAACACTCAACACTTAAATATAATAATGAACACAGGTAAGATAGACGTCCTTCTGGGTCTGCAGTGGGGCGACGAAGGAAAAGGCAAGGTGGTCGATGTCCTGACCCCAAAGTATGATGTTGTTGCCAGATTCCAGGGTGGTCCAAACGCCGGACACACACTTGAGTTTGAAGGACAGAAGTATGTTCTCCGCTCTATTCCGTCAGGTATATTCCAGGGCGGGAAGGTGAATATCATCGGTAATGGTGTTGTCCTCGCTCCTGACCTCTTCATGGGCGAGGCGAAGGATCTCGACAAGAGTGGACATCCTCTTACAGAACGCCTGCATATATCCAAGAAGGCACACCTCATCATGCCTACACACCGTATCCTCGACGCCGCATACGAGTCGCTGAAGGGCAAGGACAAGGTGGGCACAACAGGCAAGGGCATAGGTCCGACATATACCGACAAGACATCGAGAAACGGCCTCCGCGTGGGCGATATCCTCGACCGCTTCGAGGAGAAATACGCCGCACACAAGGCACGCCATATCAGTATGCTCAAGGCTTTGGGGTATGAATATGACGAGAAGGCTCTTGAGGAGACAGAGAAGGTATGGCTTGAGGGCATCGAGTACCTGAAGAGATTCAAGATTGTCGATTCTGAACACGAGATAGGACGCGTGCTGAAGGCCGGCAAGCGCATCCTCGCCGAGGGAGCACAGGGCACTCTCCTTGATGTCGATTTCGGCTCTTATCCTTTCGTGACATCAAGCAACACCATCTGTGCCGGAGCATGCACCGGTCTCGGTGTAGGCCCTAACAAGATTGGAGAGGTCTATGGCATCATGAAAGCCTACTGCACACGCGTTGGTGCCGGGCCGTTCCCGACAGAGCTCTTCGACGAGACAGGGGCTAAGATGCGTGCCATCGGACATGAGTATGGTGCGGTGACAGGACGTGAGCGCCGCTGCGGATGGATTGACCTCGTGGCTCTCAGATACGCCATAATGATAAACGGTGTGACACAGCTCATAATGATGAAGAGTGATGTCCTCGACACATTCCCTACGATAAAGGCTTGTACAGCATACAAGGTGGACGGCGTGGAGACACGCGACTTCCCATACAGCATAGACAACGGCATAGAGCCTGTATATAAGGAGCTTGAGGGATGGCAGACAGATATGACAAAGCTGACAAGCGAGGACGAGTTCCCACAGCAGTTCAAGGATTACATCAAATTCCTTGAGGCCGAGCTCGAGACTCCTATCACGATAATCTCCATCGGCCCAGACAGAGAGCAGACAATAGTCAGGAAATAACACTCACGACGGACAGTGTCATATAGCCATCGCGCCACTGGGCAAATCGTCCAATCAACGAGGCTCACCAGAGAGCATTCAGAATGCGAGCCCGTATGGCGTGAGACAGACAGACTGTCACCATTCGTGATATATGACAGAAAAATATGCCGCCCCAGGAGTATGGTGGGTAATACCGCCATAAGACCCCTGAGCCGGCATTTTTCTACCTTATGGACAGCCTGCTCTGTGGCATGTGGGGCAAAACTGCCCGCCCCCACCTTTATCCCTGGTGGCGGCGGTATATGGCAGAGAGATGGCTCTCCAAGGATAGACAGACAAAGACAAGACAAAAGAAACATCATTATACATCCAACACAAGACATGAAACCAGGCATACCAAAGGGTACACGCGACTTCGGCCCGGTAGAGATGGCCAAGCGCAACTATATATTTGACACGATTAAGGAAGTCTATGCTCTGTATGGTTTCCAGCAGATAGAGACACCCGCCATGGAGAATCTCTCGACACTCATGGGCAAATATGGCGAGGAGGGGGACAAACTCCTCTTCAAGATACTCAACTCAGGAGACTTCCTCCACGGCATGACCCCCGACGAGATAGCTAACACATCAACCCTGAAACTCGCCGCCCGCTTCTGCGAGAAAGGTCTCAGATATGACCTCACCGTGCCTTTCGCACGCTATGTCGTGCAGCACAGGGAAGAGCTGCAGATGCCTTTCAAGAGATACCAGATACAGCCGGTATGGCGTGCCGACCGTCCGCAGAAGGGACGCTACCGTGAGTTCTACCAGTGTGATGCTGATGTGGTGGGCTCTGACTCGCTCCTTAACGAGGTGGAGCTGATGCAGATAGTCGATACCGTATTCACAAAGTTCGGAATACGCGTGCTTATAAAGATCAACAACCGCAAGATTCTTACTGGCATAGCCGAGGTGATAGGAGAGGCGGAGAAAATAGTCGATATCACTGTGGCCATCGACAAGCTCGACAAGATAGGGCTTGACGCTGTCAACGACGAGCTGCGCGCGTGTGGCATATCTGACGAGGCGATAGAGCGCCTCCAGCCTATCATAAAGCTGCAGGGCACGAACGACGAGAAGCTTGATACTATAGCCCGTGTGCTCGGCAATAGCGAGACAGGACTGAAGGGTGTCGAGGAATGCCGTGTCATACTCAACGCGCTGCGTGGACAGCTCCAGAACGAGATAGAGCTTGATCTGACTCTTGCACGTGGACTGAACTACTATACCGGCGCCATATTCGAGGTGAAGGCTCTCGACGTGCAGATAGGCTCGATAACAGGTGGTGGACGTTATGACAATCTCACCGGAATCTTCGGCATGCCAGGGCTGTCAGGAGTGGGCATATCATTCGGGGCTGACCGCATATATGATGTGCTGAACCAACTCGACCTCTACCCTAAGGAGGCTGTCAACACAACACAGCTGCTGTTCATCAACTTCGGGGAGAAGGAGACGGCCTACTGCCTGCCGATAGCCTCACAGGCACGCCGCGCAGGAATAAGGACAGAGGTATTCCCTGACGCTGTGAAGATGAAGAAACAGATGTCATACGCCAATGCCAAGAACATCCCGTTCGTTGCCCTCGCCGGAGAGAACGAGATGGCTGAGGGGAAACTCACCCTGAAGAATATGGCCACAGGAGAACAGACACTGCTGACAGCTGAGGAGATGATCTCTATGATAACAAAATAAACAGAAACAGCGGGGGCAGACCCCGACTGGACAGGTTTGCCCCCCGCTGCTTCGCCATCTCTTATCCAGATGGCATGGATGTCTTCTATAGGCTGCATGTCCTGCCTCATGCCTGTGGCTGACAATACCTCAGCTGAGGAAAGAGGATGAGAACGGCGCTCCATAAAGGCATCCGACAAACCTTAATCAAATAACGATAAAGAACACATAACATGCATCGCACATTATTATTAACGATACTGACGGCAGCATGTCTGCTCATGATGTCATCATCTGAACATAAGACGACGATATTCATGGTGGGCGACTCTACCATGGCCGATAAGGATATATCGACAGGGTCGCCTGAGCGTGGATGGGGTATGGTGCTTCAGGGATGTTTCTCAGACGATATCATAGTGGAGAACCATGCCAGGAACGGACGCTCATCAATATCTTTCATCAACGAGGGGCTGTGGCAGAAAGTGCTTGACAGGATAAAGCCGGGCGACTATGTCTTCATACAGTTCGGCCATAACGACGAGAAGCACGACCAGCCCGGCAAGACAAAACGATTCGCAAAGCCTGGCTCCTCGTTCGACGATAACCTGACACGATACGTCAACGAGACAAGAGAACGTGGGGGCATACCTGTTCTCTTCAACAGTGTCGAGAGACGTCTCTTCTATGATGTGCGCAAGGCAGAGAGCGCAAAGCGCGACTCGCTCGCCAATTCCAAGACGGCGAAGGCCGACGATGAGACGCTGCGTGATGTGGAGTATGGCGATGAGGAGGTCAACACGCTCTATCTCGTGCCGACCCACTACACCCTCGACGGAGACTATACCGCTGTGCCGCGGATTGTGGCAAAGAAGACTGGGACTCCATTCGTCGATGCCACTACCATAAGCCATAACATGGAGCAGGACCATGGTGTCGTAGGCTCGCGCAAGCTCCACCTGTGGCTGAAGCCGGGAGAGATACCAAGCATACCGAAGGGACGGCGTGACAATACACACTACAGCATATATGGGGCACACGTAATAGCGAATCTCCTTGCCGACGCTATCGGCGATGCAGTGCCTGCCCTGAAGCCTTTCGTGCGCCATTATGACTATGTCGTGTCGGCTGAGGGACGCGGCAATTATATGACTGTCGAGGCTGCAATAGCCGACATCCCCCAGGGGAAAAAGACTACGATACTCATCCTTGACGGCAAACATAAAAGACCATTCGCTGGGAAGAACATCACCTTTGAGGTGCGCGAGGGCGCTGAGCTTGTAAGATAATCCATGTCTCGGGGATGCTATTAGAGCATAATCCGGGGCACTCGGGAAATCCTGTGTCAACTGGAAAGACAAAAACCGAAATCAACCGATGGAGCAGCGAGAGCAGAAGCCAAACCATTTTGGATTATGCCGAGTCGCGACAGAGGAAGACGAAGTCAACCCCTTGTGCTTGATGCGAGATGTCTCTTGCGAGCCATCGATGATGTAGCTGTCTGAAAATCCTTGAGCAAACTCAGATATTTTCATCCAGCCACATCAACTTTATGTAGAGAGGCCCCCCAGCCTAAGCAAACAAAATACCAATGACCATACAGAAGAACCCACAGACAACATCATATGCCATGCGACTGTATCCTGCAGCCGGTGTGGCAAATGTTCTCTGTGGGTTCCTTATGCTCCTCTTCCTTGTGTCATGCAGCACAGGCAAGCTGATGCCGGGAGAGACAGAGCTGAAACGTGTGAACATTGTGTGCCAGGACGAGAGTGTCGATGCCGCCGCCTTGAGGCCCTATGTCATACAGCGTCCGGGAATGCAGGGAGGGAAAAAACGGAAAGTCGCCTACGACTCCACGAAGACCGTCCTCTCATGCCGCGACCTCAGGCAGGCTCTCAATAACAACGGGTTCCTCCATGCCAATGTGACATACACGGCACAGCCATACAAGGGCAAGACAACAGGGACAGAGGTCACATACTCGTTGTGGCCGGGGGCGAGATACACGGTCAACAGCATACACCGCGACATACGCGACAAGGCAATAGACAGCCTTCTGACATCACGCTATGTGTCTGCCATAGAGCCGGGGAGCCCCTTCTCTGTCGCCGCTCTCAACCGTGAGCGTGACGCCATAACACGTCTGCTGCAAGATAACGGCTACTATAGGTTCAATAAAGATTTCGTGAAATTCTATGCTGACACCCTCCAAGGTTCAACGAGCGTAGATATAACCCTCCTTGTGACACTCTACAAAGCCAACAGCCGCGCCCGGGAGACAGACCATTCGGTATACACCGTAGGGGAAATAACATATCATAATGCCGGCCAAAGGCTTATGGCAGACTCAGACTCTCTGACCGACGAACGCCGCCTGCCCCTCAGACCCTCTGTCCTTGACGAGAACACAGCCATAGAGAGCGGCCGCCTGTATAACGCCTCGGCACTGCAGCGCACATACCAGCGCTTCGCCAGGCTCAATGCCCTCAGATACACCAATGTCTCGATGACAGAGCATGGCGACACGCTCGACTGTGACATAGCCATCGCGCCCAACAAGCCCAACACCATCTCCGTGCAGCCCGAGGGCACCAACACCTCTGGCGACCTGGGGGCGGCCGTGTCGCTGACATACGAGAACCGTAACCTCTTCAGAGGCTCGGAGACTCTCGCCTTGTCCCTGAGAGGGTCATACGAGGCCATTACAGGGTTGGAGGGATATAACAATCAGGACTATATAGAGTATGGCGTGGAGGCGAAGCTGCAGTTCCCGAGATTCCTCGCCCCATTCGTTTCGCGCTTCTTCAAGCGCATGATATTATCGACCTCAGAACTCAGCGTCGCCTACAACTCGCAGGACAGGCCCGAGTTCCACCGACGCATGTTCTCAGCCGCATGGCGTTATAAATGGGCAGAACCGAGACACCATACCAACTACACTTTCGACCTGCTCGACCTTAACTATGTCTTCATGCCATGGATATCAGAGACATTCAAGAAAGACTATCTCGACTCAGAGACCTCGAACAATGTCATATTGCGTTACAACTACGAGGACCTCTTCATCATGAAGATGGGCTTCGGGCTCGTCTATAACAATGGCACTAACGCCCTGAAGCTTAACTTTGAGACCTCTGGCAATCTGCTGCAGCTTATAGCCCGCTCAGGGACATTCTCGAAGAATTCCGAGGGACAATACACACTGTTCAATATAGCTTTCGCCCAGTATGTGAGGTTTGACATCGATGCCACCCACCGTATGGTGCTCTCGCCCCGCTCTGAGCTTGTCCTCCATGGTGGGCTCGGCGTGGCCTATCCCTATGGCAACTCCAATGTGCTGCCGTTCGAGAAGAGATACTTCTCGGGGGGTGCCAACAGTGTCAGAGGATGGAGCGTCAGGGAGCTGGGGCCTGGCTCGTATAAGGGGACTGACGGACGCATCGATTTCATCAACCAGACTGGAGACCTCAGGCTCGATCTCAATATTGAATACCGTGCCTTCCTCTTCTGGAAAATCTTCGGCGCGGCGTTCGTCGATGCTGGTAACATTTGGACTCTCAGGGCGTATGAGAGCCAGCCCGGCGGACAGTTCCGCTTCAAGAACATCCTGCGCGATATGGCCGTGGCCTACGGCCTTGGGCTGCGCCTGAACTTCAACTATTTTTTCCTCCGTCTTGACGCCGGCATGAAGGCTGTCAATCCCGCCTATACCACAAGCCGTGAGCATTACCCCGTCATACACCCACGTCTCTCGCGCGACCTCACGTTCCATTTCGCCGTCGGCCTGCCGTTCTGACGGGATGTGCTTTTTGTTTATCCCCCTCATATCCCCCCCCATACTGTCATATATAGAGATGGCCCCAAGAAGTTATCTGGCTGACTTCTTGGGGCCATCTCCATCTAATTTTTTTCTCTCTTGCGTCCCTGTATATGGGGTGGAAGGACGTGTGGGGTAGGGGCGTGATGGAGTGAATGCGGGGGGGAGGCCTCTATGTCGCCTCCCGGTATTGTGTTGGTGTCTTCCCCGTATGCGCCTTGAAGAAACGGACAAAATGCTGGGGATACTCGAATCCCAGACGCTGGCTTACCTGCCCGATGCTCAGCGTCGTGTCGCTAAGCTGCCGCTTGGCAGCAGCGAGAAGTGTGTCAGAGATGATGGCTCGCGCTGTCTTGCCTGTCTCGATCCTTATAAGATTGCCGAAGTACCCGTTCGACAGGCAACACTTGTCAGCGAAATAAGCCACCGTAGGCAGCCCCTCGCTCATAGCCTTCGTGTCGATATACTCTTTCAACAGCTGCTCAAACCTCCTCACGACAGCGTGGTTTATCTCCTCGCGTGTCACAAACTGGCGGTCGTAGAAACGGAGACAATAGTTAAGGAGCAGCTCTATGTTTGAGACAATGAGGCCACGGCTGTGCTTGTCTATGCTGCGGTGTAGCTCCTGGCCTATCATGTCGAGCACGCCACGGTATATCTCTATTTCTCCTGTTGAAAGGTGGAGGGCCTCGTTGCTGGTATATGAGAAGAAGTCATATCGCCCCATATTCCGGCCGAGCTGGGTGCGGGCAAGGAGGTCGGGGTGGAAGGCTATGGCTGTCCATTTGGGATATGGGACACCCTCCACAGGGCGGACATGGACTGTCTGGCCCGGGGCGAATGTCGTGACGGTCATCTCGTCAAAGTCATACTGGGTGCGTCCGTACGACAGCTGACATCCCTTGTTCTCTTTCAGGAACAGCGCATAGATGCCATAGTGGACAATGCTCTCCTCCACCTCCCTCACCCTGTCAAAACGGGCAACGCTGACAAGGGGGTGGAGTGTCTGGAATCCATACTCGTCGTTGAACTGCTGTACTGTCTGGAAGTGTATCTCGCGCATTGCTCTTATTTCTGGTTATATTAGTGATATATGTCTGCAAAGGTAACAAGAAAATATGAAAGTCCGGATACCTTTATTGTAGGATTTGTTACCTTTTTTGTGGCTTATCCTTTGAGGGACGGACAGGACTGCTGATGAAGAATTCATCCATCTCGCTTCGACACAAAAAAGTGCCTTAGGCTTTCACTCGTAGAAAAACGAATGTGCAACCTGCGGCGCCCGCTGTCGTATATGCCCCCCCTTGTCAATATTGTTTTGGCAGGGGGATGTTAATCGGCTGAAGGGTCCCCTCTTCTTGTCCCGCTACGGTTTCCGTCCACACTGTATCACGATACACTTGGCCAGGGCTGATACACGCCCCCGAGTCTGCAACGCTCTCTACAGGGTGTCGCCTGTTGAGGAAGGGCCTGTCTGTTTATCTTCTATGCCAGTCGGGATTACAGCTGTTGCGGCCTCTCCCCCATGTCTGTATCATTCTCCTGCCGGCATCCTCTCAGCGAGAGTGATGATCTCCATATCCTTGATCTTGCTTCCGTCTATTGTCAGACGTATCAGTGTCCGTTCCTTGTGCCATCCTTGTATGCCAGCGGCCCCGGGGTTGATGTGCAGCGTCCCTAATGTCTTGTCGTACATGACTTTCAGGATGTGTGAGTGTCCGGAGACGAACAGCTGGGGCGGGTTAGAATATAGCTGCCCTATGACAGAGCGGTCATAACGTCCCGGGTAGCCTCCGATGTGTTTCATCAGCACCTCGACATCCTCACATCTCCATCTTAGCGTCTCGCGGAACATATGGCGCAGGTCGCCTCCGTCGCAATTCCCGCATACCGCACGCACTATCCTGCGGCGCGGCGGCGCGGAGCCGTCTGTTGGGAACGGTGCTGATAGGCGCTCTATGATTTCTGTCGAGCAGATATCTCCGGCGTGCCATATCTCGTCACACTCGGCGAAGTGTAAAAGGTAGCGGTCGTCCCAGTAAGAGTGTGTGTCGCTAAGTATTCCGATGCGTCTCATAGTCTGTGTGCCGTCAAGAGGTTAAGAAGATTGGTAAAAGATGTGAGGTGTTGGGGAGGGGGGAGTGTCGCGGTGCCCTCCTGTGGCAGGCTCGGAGGGCATGTGGCGGGGCTGTTGTGTGCAGGAGAGGTCGTTGGTGTGCAGGGGTTATGTCCAGAACTCACGTTCGCCTGTATAATCCATCCTGCATCCACACCGTGGGCATGTGTGGCCGTCCCACATCCTCATGTCCATAGATGAGCAGTTGGGGCACAGGCGTCCGTATTCTGACGAGTAGGATGGTGCCACCTCGCCTATGATGCCTCCTACGACAATGTTCTGCAGAGACTTGCATTCAGGACAATGCATCAGGGATATGTGCTGCTTGAACATGCCATATCCCTCATAGACATCGGCCTCGTAGCCACATCCGCAACAACGGTATTTCTTCTTCCAGGCCATTGGTTGTAGGGGGGGTATGTCAGGGTTAATGAGAGGTGGGAGGGGGTGGAGTCAGGAGGAATAAAGGGGGATATCCCCCTGCGGCTATGTGTCACCACGGCTTGCATTCTGCCTCTATCCTCCTCTCCAGATTGTCCTCGACAGAAGCGAAGAGATCCAGACCTGTGAGCCGCTCGATGTCATCGACAGACATCTGTGCGCTCTTGTATGACTGGCTGCTCTCGTCGTTCCTGAAGTAATATGCCGCTGTGCGCTCATGTCCTTTCCGCATACTCAGTATGGCCTTGAAGAATCCCTCTGGCACATCAATGGCATGGTCTATGCCTATCTGCTCGTGACGGGTGCCCTCCCATACAGGCCCGCAGACAATGTATATGCGTCCCTCTTTCTTCGCCCATTCACGGCATTTCATCTCGAGACGGTTCCATGCGCCGCTGTTCAGGCTTCCTGCCTGTGGACACATGTTTGACATGTAGAAACAGTCGTGCATGGCATCCTCGCTCCATTTCATGTCGCCTGCGGGACACATGTGCCCACGGTCGTATCCCGAGCCTTTGTATTCATAGTATTCTACACGGTAGGCTGAGGGTAGCGAGGGGTCTGCCCAGAACTTTCCCGAGCGTTCTGCTGGGCCGTCGGTATGCTCTGCTGTCAGACACCAGGCCGCCCAGTCAGGCGTGTTGTGCGTCTTGTTATATCTTAGCGTGTAGCCCGTATGGCGTATGACAAGGTCGCTGCCGTCTGTTGCCGGCAGCTCGTAGGCCGTGGTGTCTGCTGTGGCACCGCTTCTTGTCGCTGGCCTCTCACGCCCTGTAGCAATGTCATCATCAGCGACTCCTACCCCGATAGTTGTGTCAGTCTCCGCTGACAGCCTCTGCCGGTCTCTGCATGACATCACTGTCGCTGACAGCACAAGGAGCAGCGATGCAGCCAATGCTCTTCTCATTATATTCCTACTCATCTGCCTACAGTGCCTATTATCTCCTTCACGTCGGATATGCCATGGTTGTCGAGCCATGTGTTGATGCCGTCCTTCACCTTCTTTGTCACGGCGGGGTCGATGAAGTTTGCGGTGCCTATCTCTATCGCTGTCGCTCCGGCCATAAGGAACTCTATGGCATCCTCCGCGGTCGATATTCCTCCAAGACCAATGACAGGAATCTTGACAGCGTTAGCCACCTGATATACCATGCGCAGGGCGACAGGCTTGACACAAGGGCCTGACAGTCCGCCTGTGCCTATTGACAGGTTGAAGCGCCGGCGCTCTATGTCTATGCTTGTGCCCATGAGAGTGTTGATGAGCGATACGCTGTCTGCCCCCTCGGCCTCCACGGCCTTGGCGATGTCTGTTATGCTTGTGACATTAGGCGAGAGCTTCACTATCAGGGTCTTAGGGTAAGCCTTGCGTACGGCGCGCACTACACTTGCCGCCCCCTCGCATGTCACGCCGAATGCCATGCCTCCATCCTTCACATTTGGGCATGAGATGTTCAGCTCTATGGCGCGTATATTGTCCAGCGTGGCCACTCTCCTCGCACACTCGGCATAATCCTCTGGCGACGAGCCGCTGACATTGACAATCATCTGTGAGTCGATATCCTTTATCCTCGGGTATATCTCTGAGCAGAAATAATCCACTCCTTTGTTCTGCAGACCGACACAGTTCAGCATTCCCTGTGGTGTCTCGGCCATGCGTGGGTAGTCGTTGCCCTGACGGGGCTTCAGCGTGGTGCCTTTTACTATGATGCCTCCAATCTCGTCGAGGGGCACGAGGTCAGCGAACTCAAGGCCGTAGCCGAAGGTGCCGCTGGCGGTCATGACAGGATTCTTGAGCTCTAAGGCTCCTATGTTGACATTTAGTGTTGCCATTCTTTTTCTCTGTTTTGTTGTTGTAGTAGGTGGATAGTGGATTCCCCAGGGGAGGTGTCTCATGGCGATGTCTGCCGCATGACGACCGCCCCTACCATTTCAGCTTGTCAGTGTTGAATACAGGCCCCTCCTTGCAGACACAAACATTCCCCTCTGTCGTGTTCTCCACACAGCAGAGGCAAGCGCCCAGTCCGCAGGCCATCATGTTCTCGAGCGACACCTCACAAGGTGTGTTCTTCTCTCGCGCCTTTCGTGCCACGGCCACCATCATAGGCTTCGGTCCGCAGACGGATATCAGCCCGAACGATTCCTTCTCCCATACCGTATGGTCTGTGACGAAACCCTTCTCTCCCTCTGTGCCGTCCTCTGTGGTGGTGAGGACGCGTCCGATGGTGCGGAAGCGGTCAAGCTCGAGAAGATCCTTTGCCGAGCGGGCGCCGAGGAGGAACACCGGCTCTCCGCCTGCCTCCCTGATGGCTTTGCCGGCATAGAGCAACGGGGCGACACCGACACCGCCTCCGACAAGCAGTGTCTTGCGGCCGGATATGGTGAACCCATTGCCGAGGGGCAGCACCATATTTAGCGTGTCGCCTACCGACAGGGCCGCGATGGCCTTTGTCCCCTGGCCGACAACAGCCACCAGAAGCCATAGCTCGTTGGCCTCTCTGTCAACATAATGGATGGAGATAGGGCGTCGCAGGAATGTTGTCTGTGAGCCCTCAACCTTTATCTCCACAAACTGCCCGGGCGTCATCTCCGGAAGAGGGTTGTCGTCTGTGAGCCGTATGAGGACATATTTCTCATTGATGTGTTCTACGGCAGAGACACGAAGGTCAAGCTGGTATTTTCTCATTTCTTTATCTCTTTTATAGCATCCTTAATACCCTCGGCGGCTCCACGCACCTCGTTGACAGTGCGCATGGCGTCGCCAACGGCTGTCTCGACAGTGTTCTTGCCCATATAGACATAGCAGCTGGCTTTCAGCCTCCCTATCTCGCGCATCTCCTCAGCCGTGTATTCATAGCGTTTCATATCCTCCTGAATCTTGTCGAGCCTGTTCTGTGCCGCACGCCAGTCCTTAGACGTGAAGCGCACGCTGTTGTCACGGAGATCGTCATTAAGAGAGCGCAGAGCGTTCAGAGAGCTCTGCGCCGAGCCGCATGATGTCAATGCTGTGGCACACAGGGCGAGGGCTAAAAATGCTTGTCTGGTTTTCATTGTTGTATATTAAGTGTGTGTTATTGTCGTGGTTAGGGTCGTCATCGTTCATTACTTCCCGTTGGTCAGTGGGGCCAAAAGACAAGTTGGTTGGCTTCGCCTTCCTCCTCCTCCCTCGGGATAGTCCGAACAAGTTCGGCTCTCCTCTCGTTCGTCCGTCGGTTCAACTGAACTTGATGGCTCCCGGCTTGTCTGGCTTATCGCAAACATTTGGAAATACATTCGACCTGTACGGTTGAAAGCCTTAACAAGCACGGGCTGAAAGCCCAACAGCACTTAGCCCAGGGTAACACCCTGGGTATTACGGGGATTGACCAATACGCCTTGAAAAGGCAGAAGCGTAAACGTTTCTGAAAATATTTACGCTTCTGCCCCTGTAGGGCGTGTAGCGTTCGCATTACATAACCCCAGGGCGTCGCTCCGCTTTGCCCTGGGCTATGCGCTGTTGGGCTTTCAGCCCGTTTTCAACCGTACAGGTCGAATACATTTGGCAAATTTAGACAATTTTTTTGTCATAGCCAAACGATAAGACGAAAAATTGTGGTTTTTCTCGGTATCCCCTATTTCAGATGCATTCCGCTGTGTTGCTCCTTCACACATCCTTAGGCTCTGCCACAAACAATAATGTCTCCTCCGTTGTCTATTTTTATCATGCCATTATGGTGTGGCATGATGATACTATGGTGTCAGAAAGAGACAATTTACACCTTTATTTAATAAAAAAGAGAGAAGTATGACATGTATTCAAAAAATAATTATTAATTTTGCAAAAGAAAGATTCATCAGAAAAACTGTATATTATAATTAAACCACAATAACAAAATTTATATTAGGTATTATGACAATTAACCAGTATGATTTCAGTGGCAAGAAAGCCATTGTACGTGTTGACTTCAATGTGCCTCTCCAGGATGGCAAGATCACAGACGACACACGTATCCGTGGTGCTCTCCCTACCCTCAAGCTCATTCTTGAGAAGGGTGGTGCGCTCATTATCATGTCACACATGGGCAAGCCGAAAGGCAAGGTGAAGCCAGAGCTCTCGCTCTCTCAGATTGTTGACGCCGTGTCTGCCGCACTCGGCGCTGAGGTTAAGTTCGCTCCTGACTGTGCCAAGGCACAGGAGGCTGCCGCTGCCCTCAAGCCGGGCGAGGTGCTTCTCCTTGAGAATCTCCGCTACTATCCTGAGGAGGAGGGCAAGCCTGTCGGCATAGACAAGGCAGACCCTGCATACGACGAGGCAAAGAAAGAGATGAAGGCACGCCAGAAGGAGTTCGCCAAGACTCTCGCCTCATACGCTGACTGCTATGTCATGGACGCTTTCGGCACAGCCCACCGCAAGCACGCCTCCACAGCGGTTATCGCCGACTACTTTGACGCAGAGAACAAGATGCTCGGCCTGCTCATGGAGAAAGAGGTCGCTGCTGTTGACGCTGTCCTCGGCGATATCAAGCGTCCGTTCATCGCCATCATGGGTGGCTCAAAGGTCTCCTCAAAGATTGGCATCATCGAGAATCTCCTCGGCAAGGTTGACAAGCTCATCCTCTGTGGTGGCATGACATACACATTCGCCAAGGCACATGGCGGCGAGGTAGGCAAGTCTATCTGCGAGCTTGACAAGCTTGATGTCGCTCTCGGCGTTGAGGAGCTTGCCAAGAAGAATGGCGTGGAGCTCGTCATGGCTCCTGACGCTATCTGCGCCCCAGAGTTCAGCAATGACGCCCCACAGAGCGTTTATCCTTCTAATGCTATCCCTGCCGACCTTGAGGGTCTTGATGCAGGCCCTGAGGCACAGAAGCTCTTCGCCGAGGCCATCAAGGGCTGCAAGACTATCCTTTGGAATGGTCCTGCCGGAGTGTTCGAGTTTGACAACTTCTGTGACGGCTCACGCGCCATCGGCAATGCTATCGCCGAGGCGACAGCAGAGGGCGCGTTCTCTCTCATCGGTGGTGGAGACTCTGTAGCCTGTGTCAACAAGTTCGGCCTTGCAGACAAGGTGTCTTACATCTCAACAGGTGGTGGCGCTCTCCTTGAGGCTATCGAGGGCAAGGTGCTCCCAGGTGTAGCTGCTATACAAGGCTAATATCCCCGAAGGCATAGTGTCGCCGTCGGGGGCAATGGCGTGCGGCATAGCCTTTTATTGATATATACATAAAGTAACGGGCGGAGACTGATGCTATATCATGCGTCAGTCCCCGCCCACTTTTTTTGCCCGTATAGAGTCTGTTATACCTCCGTGCGCCCTCATGTCTTATGTTTTTCTGCCTCCCCGCCTCAATACACGACGAGGCTGTCAGCCTTCACACGTTCCTTAAGCCATCGCTGCAGACGCTCCTTGTCCTTCTGGGCCATCCCGCGCTTGTCCGTCGTTGTGATTATCGCGGCCACGAAGTGTCTCACAGCAGCCGTGTCGTTGCCAGCCTCTGTTGTCTTCGCCAGGCTTATTGTCTGTATCTGTGGGAAGAGGGTGGCCGCCTCGCCCCTTATCTCAGGTGTTATCGTCTCATATCTCTTATACTCGTCAAGCTCTTTGTTCAGCTCGGCCATCTGTGCCGACATCTCCATCAGCTTGTCCTGGTCGTTCCGTCTTGTCGATGTTATCTGACTCAGCTTGTTGTTCAGTTTCAGCAGGCTGTCGCTCTGCTCGCCCTGTATGATGTTGAGGGCGTATCTCTCCAGCCCGTACTGGGCCATCATCCGCGCTGCTCTTCTTGCCGTGCTGTCGGTTATCTCCCTGCCGACGGCCACAAGGCTCAGCGTGCCCCTGTCGTCATCTGCCGACGATGAGATGATCTGTGTGCCAGGCTGCGACAGCTCGTTGTTGATGAAACGGCTTATGTTGTTGTCCATGATACTCTTCCCCACAATGCTGTATGTCATCAGTATTGCCGGCAGAATGGTTATCACGGCCAGCGCCGTTATGATCCTCCGTGCCTTGCGCTCGGCCTTCTCTGTCATGAACTTCCGCTTCTCGAATCCCATCAGCCTCACCCCTACGAATGTCGCGAGGCTTATGAAGACCGTGTTTATGAAGAACAGGTAGAACGCCCCGAGGAAATACAGCAGATGGCCTGTCGCCAGACCGTAGCCCGCCGTACACAGCGGAGGCATCAGGGCTGTCGCGATGGCCACGCCCGGAATGACGTTCCCCTTGCCTTTAGTGCACAGGGCGACGATGCCGGCAGCGCCGCCACATGTCGCTATCAGAACATCATATATTGTCGGTGATGTCCTGGAGAGAAGCTCAGAGCTGGCGTCGCTTAGCGGGGTGATGAGAAAATAGACCGTCGCTGTCAGCACACTTATCACTGTGGCGACAGCGAAGTTCTTGGCCGATGTCCGCAGCAGACTGACATCGTTGATGCCCACAGCGAGCCCCATGCCGATAATCGGGCCCATGAGGGGCGATATGAGCATGGCGCCTATAATGACGGCGGTGGAGTTGACATTAAGGCCTAACGACGCGATGAATATGGCGAAGACAAGCACCCACAGCGTCGGGCCCCTGAATGTGACGCCCTGTGTTATCTGCCTTACTGTCTCCTGCTCGTCCTCCATGTCCTGGCTGACGATAAACTGAGACTTTATCCTCTGTATGATATTGTTGTCTTTCATGCCTTGGGGGGATTATGGCGCTGCACGGAAGTGAGGGCCGTATGAGATTCTAATGGACATTGCAAAGATATAGAGAATGTACGTATTTTTATGTATCAGCTCAGTTAATTATGCCTAAATCGCACTATTATGCCATATAAATTATATAATGTATATTATGCCTGATGCCATTATGCGCCCTGCACGCATCATACCATAATGGCGTGAAACAGTCTGTCGGAGGTGCATAATGGCGAAAATAAAGGCGATTTTTTTGTGATGTCAGATATTTGTATTACTTTTGCATAGACAAGGTGTCAACATGTGCAGGTGTATGCTTCGCACACACCATCTTAACCATAACAAACCACGATACAGATGAAACAGGAAGTCATAATATCCACATCCCTCGAACAGCATATCTCCGAATCCATTGCCCGCGTCTCTCCCGACAAGCTCTTTGTCTTGTGTGACGAGACCTCAGCGTCGTTCTGCTGGCCTCTTGTCAGCGGATACAGCTGTCTCTCTGCAGCCACCCTTATAACGATAAAGGCAGGCGACACGAACAAGAGTCTTGACGCTCTTGCCAGTGTCTGGGACAGCCTGCAGCGTGGAGGCGCCACACGCCATTCGATGATGGTGAACCTCGGGGGCGGCATGGTGACCGACCTTGGTGGCTTCGCCGCATCAACATTCAAGCGCGGCATACATTTCATTAATATCCCGACAACGCTCCTCTCGCTCGTCGATGCCTCGGTAGGCGGCAAGACGGGCATCAACTTCGGAGGGCTGAAGAACGAAGTGGGAGTCTTCAACACCCCGGATGTGGTCATTCTCGACACACAGTTCCTCGCCACACTCCCCGACACAGAGATGCGCTCAGGCTACGCTGAGATGCTCAAGCACGGCCTCATAAACCCTGACACCACCTCTATGTGGAGCGAGCTTGTAGAGTATGACATAGCCCATCCTGACCTCTCTGAGCTCCAGCGCATGGTGGCTGAGTCGGTAGCCGTGAAGGAGCATGTCGTTGAGGTGGACCCTCTGGAGCACGGACTGCGTAAGGCACTCAACCTCGGGCATACGGCAGGACACGCCTTCGAGAGCTTCGCCATGGCTCACGGGCAACGTCTTGACGGCACAAAAGCCCCGGGCATAAGCCCCATACCCCATGGTTATGCTGTCGCTTACGGCATTGTCTGCGAGCTGTTCCTCTCATGTGCGAAAACAGGTTTCCCCACAGAGGTGATGCATGAGACAGTGCGTTATATCAACGAGTATTACGGCAAGATGCCTCTCTCGTGTGATGACTACCCGACACTTTTCGAACTTATGACCCACGACAAGAAGAACACGGCGGGCACGATAAACTTCACCCTGCTCTCTGGCATAGGAGATGTGAGAATCAACCAGACCGCGACACGCGATGAGATTTACGAGGCTCTCGATTTCTATCGTGAGAGTTAGCGGTCGCCATGCATCCTCTCTGTCATATATATTCTCACCCTATGGCGGCCAGCCGCATTCTATCAAAGTCACATATATCCCATTCCGTCAGGCTGACGGCCACCTCACCACTGTTGAAAACATATCATTCATGAGACAAGTAAAAGCGAAGAAACAGCTCGGACAGCATTTCCTTACCGACCTTGGCATAGCACGCCGCATAGCGGACACAGTTGACGCATGTTCCGATATACCCGTCCTTGAGATAGGTCCGGGCATGGGTGTCATGACACAATATCTGAAGACAAAGCCCCGGCCGTTCAAGGTGGTGGAGATAGACAAGGAGAGTGTGGCATATCTCAACGAGCGGTGGCCAGACTTCAAGGACAGCATCATATCGGGCGATTTCCTCCGTATGGACCTCAACGAGGTCTTTGGAGGCCAGCAGTTTGTGCTGACGGGGAACTATCCTTATGACATCTCCTCGCAGATATTCTTCAAGATGCTCGACAACAAAGACCTCATACCATGCTGCACAGGTATGATACAGCGTGAGGTGGCCCTGCGCATAGCCTCTGAGCCGGGCAATAAGGCCTACGGCATCCTGTCGGTCATGATACAGGCATGGTACGATACAGAGTATCTCTTCACCGTCGATGAGACAGTATTCAATCCGCCGCCAAAGGTCAAGTCGGCCGTCATACGCATGACACGAAACAATGTGACCGACCTTGGATGTGACGAGAGGCTCTTCAGGCGTGTCGTGAAGACAGTCTTCAACCAGCGCCGTAAGATGCTGCGCGTCTCGTTGAGACAGATCTTCAATGGCGATGTGAGAGCCTCTGACGAGTTCTTCACAGACCCTATCATGACGCGCCGCCCTGAACAGCTTACCGTCAAGGAGTTTGTCACGCTCACAAACATGGTGGCGGAACAGTTGGGCGATAGCCTCCCAGATGACAGCAATGTGGAGGGACAGACATGCTGAGGATTGCCGACGAGCCCGGCCGGATGACCGACCGGCAGCTTCAGGACATTCTCAACGGTATGCCTGAGTGGCGCCGTGAGCGGACCATGAGGATTAAGAGCCCCGCGCGGCAGCGTGAATCGGCCATGGCATACAAGCTGCTGCAGGATATGTTGCGTGAGCATTATGGCCTCCGTGAGCCCCTCGCTTTCAGCATCGGCCCACACGGGAAGCCCTCTCTTCTTGACCATGACGATATACATTTCAACCTCAGCCATTGCCGTCGTGCTGTCGCATGTGTCGTTGACAGCCGCCCTGTGGGGGTGGATATAGAATGTCTCGGGCGGTACAAGCGGCAGCTTGCTGAGCATACCATGTCCACGAAAGAGCTGGAAGAGATAGCTGGTGGTGACAGCGACCTCGTCTTTACTGTGCTATGGACAAAGAAGGAGGCCCTTATGAAACTCATCGGCACCGGCATAACAGACGATATGAAGGCAATACTCGACACGTATGACGGCAAGGCCCGATTCGAGACATTAGTCTGTCATGAGGCGGGATATGTATGCACACATGCCCATTGGGTATGACACCATGACGGGGTATGGTGCAGCCTTCTTCTCCATGGCAGGCTCCATCAGTCTCCCATAGACCATCAGTCTCCCTGGCATCTAATCATTCCTCCCCGACCAATACATATTAGCAAAAGAACGAAAACTCACAATAACGTCTATGAGAATGCAGGAAGCAGGAACGTCCTATTATTGGATGCTCCTGCTTCCTGTTATATATTATGGGGGCCTTAGTGATATTTGGGGCACTCGGGAAATCCTGTGTCAACTGTAAAGACAAAAACCGAAATCAACCCCTTGTGCTTGATGCGAGATGTCTCTTGCGAGCCATCGATGATGTAGCTGTCTGAAAATCCTTGAGCAAGCTCAGATATTTTCATCCAGCCACATCATCACCCTATCGGGTTTCGCATCAATCACAAGGCGATAAACATCCATCGGCTCAGCTCTGCTCTCGTTTGCACAGCCATGGATGTTTATCGCCTTGAAGAGGATGGTGGCCTTCTGAAAGAAGGTGGTGTCGGGGCTTTCGGCTTGGGGCGTTAAGAGCTTGCTCTTATACGACCAAAGCGGAAGACTGCCCCCACATACTCTTCAAGGGGTTTATAATGGTTTTTGTGACACGTAACTGACACAGGGTTTTACTGGTAACCCTGATATTTTTTAGCTATCAATAGTAGTTCTTTTCTGTTGTGTCGGTCGTGAATGACTCATGGTTTATACAGGACACCACATACATTGAGGCTACCTTATATATTAGTAGAATACTCCACAGCCTATGGCTATTGTAGAGAACTGTGGCCCCTGGTTGTTCTTGAATGCCGACCACGGTGAGAATGTCATATATAATTTCCCGTATCTGGCTGGCGAGTATTCAAGACGAAAAGACAGATTATTACGTCTTGGGTCTATACGGTGCATCTCAGAGACTTCCTTGCCATCAGCGTCTATGTATTTTGAATGACAGTTGTTGCCGAATGGATTGTAGTGGGCAGACAACACGATTCCTGCCGCAAGAGAGCTGCGTTTCCCTACGGACAGATGGCCGAGCAACATAAGGTCACCACTCCAGACGGACAATCCGCTCCGGCATTTCTCTGCCCCCTCAGGGAATGGCGCTATGGAGAGGTTGTAGTTGTCATCACCGACAAAGCGGTTTTTCTTCATCGTGTATTGTGACAGGGATATGCCTCCGTTTACTGTAAACCACCATGGTCCTCTCTTTGGGACATACTTGAACGTGAGCAAGTTAAATCGCATCTCCCAGTTAGGGGTTGTGGTCTTCATGTCATGCGGTGTGCCCATTGGACATATAAAGCCCAACTCAAGCGACGGACTTATGCCGAAACTGACCGTATTATTCAGGCTTACTTGTGGCAGAAACTTCTTCTCGCTCCTGCTGCTTGATGTGACGGTCTCTACTGTGTCAGGCATCTCGATATATCTCTCAAGCTTGTATTCCGCGTCATATTCTTTGCCGTGTACCATGACGTTCATCTTCTTGTCACTCTGGATTATTGTGACTCGCTCTGGCTTGTCGATGCTTACCGTGTCCATCTTCTCTGTCTCCTGTGCGGCTGATATGTTATATGTCAGTGTAGTAGCCAGCACGAAAAATATTCCTTTTCTCATCTGTGTGTCAGTGTTTATTTCTTAAACATTCTCTTTATCTTATCTATAGAGCTGTAGCCTTCCATGTATATCAGGATGACCTGCTTCTTGCTTCCTGAGGGAGCATAGCGCATATCCTTGAACAGCGCGAAGCGGTTTGCCTCTCCATTATACTTCATCATGTATAAGCCAAAGTATATATGCTGGCCTCGTTTAGTGACCTCTTTGTATGCGGCGTGCTTCTCGTCCTGCCTGAAAGCGTCTGCCATAATGTCCATTATCTGCTCGTCGTCCTCAACGGTCAGGCTGTGGAAATAGTCTATTGAGAGGTCAAACAGATGTTGCCCCTTATATACAACATCGGTTGTATGGGGATTCTTCTTGTATCTCCCATCCAATACCCTTTCGATGTTCAGTCTTTGGGATGATGCAGAAAGGGGTAGCACCATGAATATTAGGATAAGTATATGTCTCATATTTTTTCTTGTTTAGGTGAATCCACCTTTAATCTAACATCATGAACATTTCTTCCAGTTGGGCCTCTGCGATACTTTCTGTCTTCATATCTTCGATGGTGTTGTCCCTGATGCGCTCTATCTCGCTTTTGTCCGACACTCTTTTGCCATTGGCATAGACTATACATTCTGTCTCCTGCCAATGAATATGTGTCGTGCCGATGTAAGCAATGGCGAGAAGAATGGCTGACGCACAGGCTATAGAGACCCAACGCCAACGCCGCCTCATGTTAATTCTGATGGCAGGGACTGGAGACAGCATGGCCTCCAGCTCATGCTCGCTGAAGTCATAAGCGTCGGTCTTGAAGCTCATGAACAACAGCCTGTAGGCTTCCCATTCTTTGGGTATGTCGCCACCATTGCAGAAGAACTCGGACAATGTCTGCTCCTCGTCCTCGGTGGTCTGCCCGTTAATGAACCTCTCTATTAGTCTGTTGATATTCTCTTTTTCGTGTCTCATTCTGCTGCTCCTTTCATCTTTTCCAAGAGCGTTTGTCGCGCCTTGCTTAGCATTCCTCTGACAGAAGACTCTGTCGTGCCTATTATTCTTGATATGTCGGCATAAGACATGTTCTCGACATTCCTCATTCTGAGTATGGCCCGCTGCTTGTCGCTGAGAGCCTGTATGCTTTGCCACATCCTCCGCATGTCCTCGTTCTCTTCTATCTGCATTTGCGGGTCGCCTCTCATATGCATGGCTCTCACGTTGTCGATATCTACAGTATGTCTTGCGTCGCGTATCATGTTTAGGGAGACATTGCGGCATATGACTGCTGCCATATTCCTCATCTTCTGCTTGTCTGGTATTCTGTCCCTTAATGTCCATAGCTTTACAAGTGTCTCTTGGACAGCGTCCTCTGCGTCGTCTGTGTCATGAAGATAGCGTCTCGCCTGCTGGAGCATACCGCCCCGCAGACTTTCAACACTTTCTATGAACTCTTGTGTATTCATTCGCCTCTTCTCTGTGAGTAACACTGTAATAACACGAAAAGTCTGGTTTCGCTATCGAGAAACCAGACTTTTTCGCAAAATCTGTCTAATCGCTTTACTAAGAATGTTGCAAATCCTATCTGAGTATATCCTTGTCCACCCTCTCTATCCACATCCTTGCCATCCTGTAGTGCATGGCGGGGGTAGGGTGGATGCCGTCCCATATCCAATAGCTTGCGGGTAGTCGGGGAGTGGAGGCGATGGTCTCTTCCACGAGACTGTCAAACGGGACAACGGTGGCGTGGTATTCTTCACCTGTCTTCTTTATCACACAGCCTATTGTCCGGATCATCTTTTCCCGTTCGTCATAGTCATCGCTCGCCCCAATCTTCCCCGCTTTTGCCACAAAAGGAGTGCAGAGGACAAATCTCACGTCAGGATTCTGTGCCCTCACTTGGTCGAGCAGACCTCTCAGTCTTGCCGCCCATGCCACGGTGTCAATCGTGCGTCCTTCCCTGAGCGCCTTATCGACATCGTTCGTCCCGATGAGTACAGAGACTATGTCAGGCTTGAGAGCCAGCACATCGTCCTGCCATCTTGTGGCAAGGTCGTCGAGGGTGTTGCCGCTGATGCCGCGGTTCCAGAATGTCCATCTTGCCTCGGGATATAGCGCCTCGTAATGTGATGCCGCTATCATCATGTATCCATGGCCGTAGATATGGTTCATGTCCCGTTGGTTGCGCTGTGCCGACGGGGTGTTCCATACTTTGCTGTTGCCCCATGCGCCGTCGGTGATGGAGTCGCCGATAAACAGCACACGTTTGCCTCCTGCCATGATGATTATGGAGAGTGAGAGCATGATAGCTGTCGCGATATTCCTTCTTCTCATATCTGTTGTGTAGTTATGTTGGCTTCGCCTTCGTTTTCTCGCCATGGCATAGTCTGAGCAAGCTCAGCCTCTGCTCATTTGGCTTATCGAAAACGTTCATGTATTGGCCGCCCGTTGTGGCTATATTGACAATGTCGAGATGTCCTCCCTGCCTTTTTGTTGTAAAGTTACACTGTTTTTTTCGTTATATCCCTTTCTTCGTCTTAAAATATGCTAACATCATGAAAAATACAGGTGAGTCCCTGTATTTATCTTTATGCGAGTCTCTCCCATATAGCCATATCCTGCCGCTTTTGCAGCATAATATGATAATAACCTACAAATGAAATCGTAAAGACACAGGAATCATATTCTAATTACTGAGTAATTATAATGTAAAGACTGTGTGATTACTATATAATTACTCAGTCTTTATACTATTATACACATAATTTTGAGTTATAACACACTATGTATGGAGGTATATTCTCTTATGTGTGTCTGTGTAGCATGTGGACGGAAGAGCAGGGTGTCTCTCATTTTACCACTCTCGTGTGTCCTGGCCATTATGCCCGTTATATTCCGTTTCCCTCCGTCCTGCCTGTCATCTGATTTATATAAAATGTGTTAATCTGTCAGTGATTTTCATTTTTTATTATTAACTTTGCAGATTATGAAGTACGCATCATTAATCCTATATATAACTATTTTCAGCATATTGCCACTTGTAGATGTAAAAGCCCAGTCATATCCTGAGGAATGTGAGGACACTTGCCGCCATATCCACGGCATAGACATAAGCCACTATCAGGGCGATGTCTTCTGGGAGACGATAGGCGAGAACACACGCATGGCATACGTGTATATAAAGGCGACAGAGGGCGGCGACCGCATAGACAAACGCTACGAGGAGAATATACTCATGGCCCGCCATCACGGCCTGAAAGTGGGGGCGTACCATTTCTACCGCCCCAAGACGCCACAGGAGGCACAGCTGAGGAATTTCACCACACAATGCTTGCGTAGCCAGCAGGACCTCATACCCATGATTGACATCGAGACGAAGCAGGGACTCGCTGATACAGCCTTCTGCGACTCGCTGTTCAAATTCCTCGATATGGTGGAGAAACATTACAAGCAGAAACCGCTCATATATACCGGCGCAAATTTCTATGACAAATATCTCCTCGGGAAGCTTGACGACTATAAAATCATGATAGCCCAATACACCGAGCGTGAGCCGCGCCTGAAAGACGACCGCGACATAACCATGTGGCAATATACCGGCAAAGGGCGCATCAACGGCATCAAGGGATATGTCGATAAGAGCCGCTTCATGGGCAAGCATTCAATGAGGGAGATAAGATACCGGCACAGGTGACAGAGAGCCGAGGGAGACTCTTCATGCTCCCCATGAGGCTCAACCCCTATCCTGAACACCATGGGGTAAACAATAACCATCCACTTGAACCCAACTAAAGCAAAGACAATACAATGTTAATAAAATGTCCTGAATGTGGACACCAGGTAAGCGAGAAAGCCCCTGTCTGTCCTACCTGCGGCGTAGAGATAGCAGGTAAGATAACCCGCTGTCAGAACTGCGGAGAAGTTTACTTTACTAACGAGAGCGTGTGTCCGGCTTGTCATCAGCCCGCCGTTCCATACGTTGCGCCACGCCGTCCCACGACATCTGGGCCCAATCCACAGCCTCAGAGCGTGACATGCGGGCAGGCTCAACAGGCCACAACCCCGGGGACACCGGAGAAACCCGAGCAGAAGAAGAGCCATATGACCATCATCCTCTCAGTCATTTTCGCCGCGATACTTTGTGGCGTGTTCTTCTTCATGTACAGCAAAGTGCAGGGAGAGAAAGAGACGGAGGATTATGAGTTTGCCATGCGCTCTGCCGACCCGGAGGTGCTTCAGAGCTATCTCGCACGCTATGCCGACGCTCCCGCCGAGCATCGTGACTCTATCGAGGCACACCTGCTCCTGTTGCAGAAGGGCGACGAGGAGTGGCAGAATGCCGTCTTGAGCAATTCGAGGGCGGCGCTGCAGCGTTATGTCGATAACAACCCTAACTCTGTCCACCGTCAGGAGGCCCTCAACAAGATTGACAGCCTTGACTGGGTGGCTGTGCAGAACAGCAGCCAGGTGGCCGATGTTGAGGCGTACATAAAGGCCCATCCTGACGGAAGATACATCGACGAGGCCACAATACTCGTGTCGAAGATCAAGAGCACAACAGTACAGGCTGACGAGAAGAGCATGGTGACATCCATCTTCAGACAGTTCTTCCAGAGCATAAACTCGCAGGATGAGGGACGTCTGACATCGACCGTCGCCATGGTGATGGACTCTTTCCTCGGGAAGTCAAACGCCACAAGTGGTGATGTGCTGACATTCCTGCATAAGATTTACAAGGATGATGTGCAGAATATGAACTGGCATATCGACACATCGTCGTTCAAGATTGACAAGAAAGAGGTTGCTGAGGACGAGTATATGTATGATGTCACGTTTAATGCCAACCAGGTGATAGAGCGCAATGGAGGCGAGGAGAACGCGACCTACCGCGTCAGTGCCATAGTCTCTAACGACGGCAAGATATCAAGCTTCAACCTCACCAAGCTGCAATAACCTGACATGACGGTAGCGGCTCACGGCCGCTCCCGCCGCCTGTAATTAATTGAGGCTGAGGGTAGAGACATCATTATGTGTGTGCATGTCTCTCCCCGTGACAGTTCCGTCACAGGCAACCTCCACAGCATACATATCCTTACCGATATATATAAAGGCCGCAAACACTCTCCATGAGACAGTAGGAGAGTGTCTGTGGCCTTGTCGTTGATGTCGGTTGTCGTCCCCGCATGATGCTAGTGGGATGGCGATGGGCATAAAAAAATAGCAGGCAACCTTATGAGGCTGCCTGCTAAAGCGTTTGTGATTCGTGCAGGATTCAAACCTGCAACCTTCTGATCCGTAGTCAGATGCTCTATTCAGTTGAGCTAACGAACCATCATTTCCTGTTTTGCATCCTTGTGATGTGACTCCTGCAGGATTCAAACCTGCAACCTTCTGATCCGTAGTCAGATGCTCTATTCAGTTGAGCTAAGGAGCCGTAATCCTCAAATGCGGGTGCAAAGTTACTGCTTTTTCCTTTAATACGCAAATTTTTTCGTCGCTTTTTTAGGTTTTATGCCTAAAATAGTCTGTTTTGCTCTCTTATTCTCTCCTTTCTTAAGAATATATTCCTTTTCTCTTTGCTCTTCCCTCCAGCCTCACTTATTCTTCGCTCCGTATTCCTGCCTCATGTCTCCATACTTTCTTCTTTATGCCGTAACGGAGGCTCCTCCTCCTGCGTTCCATTAACAGACAGCATAAGCTCTACTCGGTCAAGGACGATGTCTTGGCATTCTTCCGCCCCGACCTGATGCCGGCAGAAAATACTCGGGCCTGTACGGTTGAACGCTTTGCCCTGTACGGGCTGAAAGCCCAGTAGCGCATAGCCCAGGGTAAGCGAAGCGGCACCCTGGGGAAAGGTCAAGATTAAGCAATACGCCTTGAAAAGGCAGAAGCGTAAAATTGTTTCTACTTGTAATTACGCTTCTGCCCCTGTAGGGCGTGCAGCGTATGTAATACATGCATCCAGGGTGTCATTACGCTACGCTTCATTTGCCCTGGGCTATGCGCTTTTGGGCTTTCAGCCCGATTCCAACTGTGACGGCAGAAATGTTATCGGCCAGCACGGTTCGTTCAGCCAGTGTTTGTCAAAGTTTTCAACTGTACAAGTCGAAAATATTCAGGCCCATGGCAGATGGTATAATGCCATGGGCCTGTCAGCAGCTTATTATGCTTTGTCACTATTTGTTATGGGAGCGGTTTCAGTCCCTCCCATCTTACATCCCATGTCCCGTCCTTTGGGAATCCAGGGTTCTTGATGTCACATCCATCCCATCCTGCACACATGAGAGCTACGGCCGACAGCAGTCCGCCGTTACCAGGGAGATAGATACGCAGGCGTCCGTCCTGATAGTTATGGCCGTTGTTGAGGTATGTGTTCTTCTGCATGTTGAGCAGAAGTGCATCGATGGCTTTCTCTGGTTGTAAGAGGCGTGTGGCGGTCATGGCTGTCATTGGGAAGTCCCATCCCCATGATGTGGGCCAGTTCCAATGGTCTATAATCCAGTCGAGGGTCTTGTTCATGACGCGTTTGTCAATCAGTCGGCTCTCAGGGAAGAATCCCAGCGCTCCGAGAAGTGCTGGGTGGTCAGACGTGGCCTTGATGTCCTGATATGTGTCCACGGCCGATTCGGCTGCAAGATACAGCGAGTCAGCGTTATAGGCGAGTGGCGAGAGACGCTCTATGAGATTGTCCCATTCTTTCATGCGCTTCTTCCCGCAGCGCTCGCGCCATGTCTGTGCCATCTTCATCGTCGTCAGCCATTGTGACAGCTCGAATGGCGAGTTGTATGTCAGTGAAGCCTTCAGCGACTCCTGGGCCGGTATCATGCCTTTCAGAATGAAGCGTTTCTGTCGCTTGTCATAGTTGGCGAAGCTGTACATGAACTTGGCTGTCTCGTCAACAAGAGGCGCGAAGGAGTGCAGGAATGCCTCGTCGTGGTTCGAACGGTAGGCCAGCTCAGCAAGATATATCAGATGTGGCTGTTGCCAGATGAGGAAAGAGCCGACGTTCGATGGAGCCTCAAGGCCGGAAGGGTCGGTCATCTTCATCCACCTGATGCCGTCGAAGCCCTGACGCGTGGCTATGTCGCGGGCGACAGGCTCGGCCTCGTGATACCATCTGAGAGTGCGCACGAGCTTGTCGGCGTGTCCCCATAGCGGCAGCCAAGCCTCATGCCATAGTATCATCTCAAGGTGGAACTTGCCGAACCATGAGTTCATCGTCAGACCTGTCTCCTGCGGCGGCATGGAGCCGGCACTCTGTATCGCCAGCAGATACTGTGAGAGCACGACGCGGCGCTCCAGCTCCTTGGCGCGTGCGTCGGTACAACGGGAGAAATCGACAGCGGCACCTGTGGTCCAGAATTTCCTCCATGAGCGGCGGGAGGCTTTGCTGACAGAGGCATAGCAGCATTGGCGTGGGTCTGCCGACAATGCGTCGGCAGACGGCGGGGCGGCGACAAACTCCATGCTGAAGTCAAGGACATCGCCGTCGGTCTTCAGCGTGTATTTGTGGCGGGATGTCTTTGAGAGACGCGCGTCACCCTCCCACCTTATTATAATATAGTATGTTGTAGTGTCGAGCGTGTGCCTCACCACGGCATAACCCTTGCCGTCCTTTTCTATGGCAGATGTGTGCCTGTCGTCCTTGTCCCATGAGCAGGCGCCGTCAACATGAGCTCCTGTGGGGTAGGGGAGACGCAGCACAACAGGCGCGTGAGGCTTCATGACACCGGCGAACGACGGCTTGTAAACCACACGGGCCGCTATCATGTCACGGTCTGGCGAGCATGTGGTATGGACATCATATCTCTGTCCGTCGAGCGAGAAATGTGACGAGATGACTCCCTGCCACAGGTCTAAGTGCTGGTATATGTCCTTTATGTCTGACGGCGATACGCCCTCGCGCACCGTGTTGAAGTCGAAGCCTATGATGCCAAGATGGAGACGGTGGGGATTGATGCGGAAATACTCTGACGCGTCGTGCTGCCTTCCCCTCTCACGGAACTGGCATGCGTAAAGCTCACGCTTTGAGTGATGTCCGAAATCATAGGGTTTCAACACTTCGCTGAATTTGTAGCCCTCGGTGTTGGGGAATGAGTGCCATCCCCATTGTGACTGTGTGCCAAGGCATACACCGTTGGCGTAGTACTCAGGGAACGACTGCAGACCTGTGGCGTCAACAGTATATGCCAGCTCACCGTTGCCGACAGATAGCGGCGACAAGGTGTCTATGCTGTTCACAACAGGATTGTTGCGTGATACGAGAGCGTGGCGGTCAATGCGTGTTGCCTGTTTTTGACGGCTGTCCCTGACTGCCTGACGGCGACCGAGGGCCGGGCCGTGGGACAGAATAAGAGACAGCATGATGATGATAATGCTTGATTTCTTCATAGTATATTGTATGGTTGTGTCTTTGCGAGTGGGAGTCTGGCTTGAACGAAGATATGCGTCACGCATGGGCGGGAAGCAGTCGCGGAGGCGGCTGCTTTGGCAGACTTCCATGATTGCAAAAATACGAAAAAAATTTAATATGTAGAAGTTTTTATAATGACATTTGTATTATATTCGAAAAAAAAGGTTAACTTTGCATTCAAAAGCATCATCGAGAAACAATGATGCCACTCGACCTATTCATATACAGCATGAACAATAACGAGACAATATATTCTGCCTCTGGCATTCCTGTCGTGGAGAGAAGACCTGATGTCCTTGAGTGTGATGTCGTGAGATTCCAGAACAACAAGGAGAAATGGGTGGCTTTCGTGGGCCTGCTAGATGGACGGCCTTACGAGATATTCACCGGACTGCAGGACGACGAGGAGGGCATCGTACTCCCTAAGACTGTCAATAAGGGCAAGATAATAAAATGCATGAACCCTGACGGGACAAAGAGATACGACTTCCAGTTTGAGAACAAACGCGGATATAAGACTACTGTCGAGGGACTCTCAGAGAAGTTCAACCCGGAGTATTGGAACTATGCCAAGCTTATCTCCGGCATACTGAGATACGGTATGCCGATAGAGCATGTGGTGAAGCTCGTGTCGTCGATGGAGATGAGCACCGACAGCATAAACACTTGGGCGGCAGGAGTGGAGCGCGCTCTGAAGAAGTATGTCAGCGGAGCAGACACGGACAACAATTCAGATGTCTAATCTGACATGGCAGGGTGGCCACGGATACCATCATAAGCTGGGCCCGTCTATATACCTATGACAGAGACTTCCATATACATAAAGGATTTGAGGATGCATGCCTACCACGGTGTGCTGGAGCAGGAAAGGCGTGTCGGGAATGACTATGTCATAAACATAACAGTGGGATTCCCGTGGGCAAAGGCCGCTACGACCGACGATGTGCATGACACGTTGAACTATGCCGCTCTCGCTGATGTCGTGGCCAAGGAGATGAGTGTGCCTTCTAATCTTATAGAGACTGTCGCAAAGCGGATATGTGACAGTGTAAAGGAGAGATTCGGAGATGTCAGCAGCATAAGCGTCAATATCAGGAAAATGGCACCACCGATGGCGTATCATACTGACGGATGTGGAGTCGTGATGAGCGTGACATACAGCTAAGCCACAGAGCTTGCGGACGCTGACATGCCAAGCGATATGGCAAAGAGCCAGAGACACCTGATCAAGAAGTCCAGAGAGAGTAATACTGACAGACACACCCCGTTAACCATCCCTGACCTTACAATATAGCAATAAAAGCATTGAGAAGAGCATTATACATAATCGTCCTGACCATTTCCTGCTGTCTTGAGGCGGCGGCGGACAAAACTTTCACTCTTGTCATTGACGCCGGACATGGCGGGCATGATGCCGGCGCGATAGGCTCTTTCTCTAAAGAGAAGGACATAAACCTCGCCACGGCACTGTCTTTCGGACGGTATGTCGAGCGTAACTGCCCGGATGTGAAGGTCGTATATACCCGAAAGAAAGACGTGTTCGTCCCTCTTCATGAGAGGGCAAACATCGCCAACCGCAACCATGCAGACGTGTTCATATCTATACACACCAACTCTCTACCTGGGGGAAAGATAGCACGCGGCATGGAGACATACACGATGGGTATGAGAAGAAGCGACGAGAAGCTATCGGCAGCCCAGCGTGAGAACTCAGTCATCACTATCGAGGACGACTATCAGGAACACTATGCCGGATATGACCCCAACTCTCCTGAGTCGGCTATAATGTTTGAGTTCATCCATGACACAAACATGGCGCAGAGCGTTGAGCTCGCAAAATATGTCCAACAGAATGTGTGCTCGCTGGCCAACCGCCCTAACAAAGGTGTCAAGCAAGACGTCTTCCTCGTGTTAAGAGAGACATCAATGCCCGCCTGCCTGATAGAGCTCGGATTCATATCGACACCTGACGAGGAGACATTGCTGAACAACAGCTCTTTCATCGACCGCATGGCTTACGGCATCTATGTCGCTTTCGTGAAGTATAAGGACAAGTCGTCGGCCATTGTCGTGCCTTATAAGGGTAACAGCCCGCAGCAGGTGGCGCATGACGAGACAAACATCCCGCAGCCTGTCGAGCCGAAGACACGGGCCACACAACAGCCCAGAAAGACTATGCCGGAGGCTGGAGAGAAGCCGGAGGAGATGCTGGAGACATCTCATGCGGCTGATGCGGCGCCAGTCTTCAAGGTGCAGTTCATGACAGGGACAAAGCCTCTGAAGGACGGTGCGCCACAGCTGAAGGGGCTGACAGGCGTTGACTACTATTATGACGGGAAGACCGTGAAGTTCACAATAGGAGCATACAAGACCTTCGCTGAGGCCAACGCAAAGAAAAAAGAGGTAACGGCCAAGTTCCCGGACGCGTTCGTTATAGCTATGCGTAATGGCAAGAGAATGGACCTGAACGAGGCAAGAAAACATGTCAGATGACATATATCGTCAGCTGATTGTCATACAATAACACATATTGCTGTCGCCGATGAATACAGGAGAGACGGACACGCAGCAGGTAACGTCCTCCTGACAGAATATGTCAGATGATAAAGAATAATGAAAAGATGAGAAACTACTTTACTAAAGAGGTGCGCATAGCACTGACTGTCATTATAAGCATAATAGTGCTTTTTGCAGGAATGAATTTCCTCAAAGGGAGAATAGTGCTCAGTAACGATAATACATATAAGGTGGTGATGGACAATATCTATGGGCTGTCATCGTCAAGTCCTGTATATGCCGATGGATATAAGGTGGGCGTAGTAAGAAGCATCGACTATGACTATGAGGGCAAGGACGGAATCACCGTGACCATCGATGTGGATGGAAGGATGAGAATACCTGCCGGCTCGACAGCCGAGGTAGAGTCAGACCTCATGGGAAACCTTAAGCTTAATCTTCTGCTCGCCAACAATCCACGACAGAGAATAGAGCCGGGAGGTGTCATACCTGGCACACACAGCACGGGAATGATGGACGAGGTGGCACTGATGCTGCCACAGGTGAAAGCCATGCTCCCTAAGCTCGACTCTATACTGACAAGCGTCAACATACTGCTTGCCGACCCTGCCATCGCTGCCATACTGCATAACACCGCACAGGCTACTGCCAACTTGCAGAAGACCTCAGAACAGCTCAACACCCTCATGGCAGGCTTGGACAAACGTCTGCCAGGCATGATGGACAAGGCCGACAAGACGCTCGCCAACACTGAGACGCTGACCAAGAATCTCGCAGAGATAGACATAGCGACGACTATGAGCAATGTCAATGAGACACTCGCCAACTGCCGACAATTGACAGCGAAGCTTAACTCTGACGAAGGCACTATAGGAAAATTCCTTAACGACGCATCATTATATAACAACCTGAACAGCACGATGACACATGTTGACTCGCTGATGATTGACCTCAAGGCACATCCGAAGAGATATGTACACTTCTCGTTGTTTGGGAAAAAAGACAAATGATGATGTCATGCCAGCCATGCGTGACGGGCATGATAAGAATATCTGGCTAACCACAATATCTGACAGACTATCGAGACAGGCACATGAGCTCCCCCATGTGCCTAAACCCTTCTCCGACTTGAGAGGGGACAAAACTACGTGTCCCTATATTAACACATACACCTAATTACGAAAGTGGCAGAATATAACAAACTATGGGATAAGGCTCTCCAAATGATCAAGGACGCCCTTTATGCGGATGGATTACAGGATGAGTTTGCCAATTGGTTCAAACCAATAAAGTTTGAATCGTATGACAACGACAGCCATGTGCTGTTGTTGCAGATGCCCAGTGCCTCACATAGTGAATATGTGGAGAAAAAATATGTGCCACTGCTCGGCAAGGCGCTTATCACTTTCTTTGGTAAGAAAGTCAGGCTGAACTACCGTATCATGGTCGATAGGCAGCATAACCAGACTGTCATCGAGGAGCAGGGGCAGGAGATGATAAACGAGAAGCGCAGACGCACACAGACACCAAACACCCTCCCTGATGTTGACCCGCAGCTTGACAGGACCCTCAATTTCCGCAACTATATTGAGGGAGATACCAACAAGCTCTCACGCTCTGTTGGCATAAACATCGCCGAGCACCCTAAAAGCACACAGTTCAACCCCATGTTCATATTCGGAGCGTCAGGCGTAGGCAAGACTCATCTCATCAATGCCACAGGATTAAGGGCAAAGGAACTGTATCCCAATCTGCGCATACTGTATGTATCCGCACGCATCTTCCAGCAGCAATATACTACCGCTGTGCAGAACAATACGGTCAATGACTTTATCGCGTTCTATCAGACACTCGACATGCTGATAGTCGATGATATACAGGAATGGGCCACAACGGCAGCCACGCAGAACACATTCTTCCATATCTTCGACTATCTCTTCAGACATCAGAAACGCATCATTCTGGCTTCTGACCGCTCTCCGTCACAGCTCAGTGGTATGCACGAGCGACTGATAACACGATTTGCCTGTGGAGTGACCATTGAGGTCGAGAAGCCTAATACAAAGCTCTGCATGGACATTCTCAGGAGCAAGATAAACCGTGACGGACTGTCAGGGGTAATCCCTGACGACGTCGTGGAGTATCTCGCAAAGACTGTCAAGGGGAGCGTAAGAGACCTGCAGGGGGTATTGAACACGCTCATGGTCTATTCTATTAATGACAACGCTGAGATCAATGTCAAATTGGCAGAGAAGATAGTGAAACGTGTCGTCAGAGTCTCTGACGAGCCGGTGTCGCTCGATATAATTGTCGATACTGTCTGTGAGCTGATGAATGTCACACCGTCTGATGTCAACGGGAAAAGCAGGAAGAAAGAGACTGTCCTTGCAAGGCAGATGGTAATGTATCTCGCCCAGAAGATGACATCGTTGCCGTCATCGCGCATAGGCCGTCTTATAGGAGGACGTGACCACTCGACAGTCATACACTCATGCAAGAAAATGGCACAGATGATAATTGGGAATAAAGACATTGCTGAAAACATAAGGACAATAGAGAAGACCCTGAAGACAAGGAAGAAATAACCCGCTGATATCAGATAATCTTTTTGGGGGGAATGCCCCCCCCAAAAAAAAACCGTCTGCCGTCTCCATTCTCTCCTATGGTGAGGAAACAAAGCCAGCGGCCATCAACCGATGAAAGGTTGATGGCCGCTGGCGCATATTATATATATCTGCTTGTCCGCAGACTGTATCAGGCGTAATGCTGCCGCTTACGATATGTTACGACAGATGCCCACCTCTGTGGCATGTCTTTCTTTGTCGTTCCCGTCAATAATACATCCTCATCCGCTGCCTTATGCCGAGTCTGGCGGGGGGGTATGCGCATAAAAAAAATCTGGTGCTATACTCAACGTACCACACCAGACAAGCAACATGCATTAAAAAAAATATCTGTATTTTTGATTGTGCAAATTTACTCTTTTTTCCTGTGATATGCAAATTGTTTTAAGGATATTTTGCTTTTATGATAAGATTGTCCCATGTTTTGATATATAAAGACAAGTCTGTGGGGTGCCTGTTAATGCTTTTTATGACTTTGCGGGTTTGTGTCTCTCTATATATGTGAGCAAATCAGCCACAATATAACTTGAGCCGCCAATATATATGAAGTCATTCTCTGATGCGTCAGACAGAGCCGCCGTGTAAGCCTCTTCAACACTGCCGTACGCCCGGCCTTCCAGCCCCTGGCTGTCCGCTTTGCCCTTCACTGTGGATGCTGGGATAGCCCGATGGGTTGTGGCTTGCGTGAAATAGTATATCGCGTCGTGCGGCAACATGGCTAAGACCTTGTCGATATCCTTGTCATCGACCATCCCGAACACTATACGTGTGGCATAGGCTGCATTGCCTGCATGTTTCTTGCGCTCTGCCTCTGTCTGCATGATTTGCTCTGAGAGATACTCCCAGCCAGCCACATTATGTCCGGTGTCACATATCCTCAGCGGTTTGTCGCCGAGTGTCTGCCAGCGTCCTTGAAGTCCTGTCAGCTTGCAGACAGAGGATAATGCGTGGCGCACTGTTGATGTCGCGTTCTTGATGTTTATGCCGTGTCTGCCTAAAGCTCTTGCCAGGGGTACCAGACAGTTGAGCACTGTCTGGCGGTTACGGGCCTGATATATGCCGTGGAGGTCATAGTCGCAGTCTAAATAAATGGGGTGCTCTTCCGCGAATATTATTGGTGACGCCAGCGCGTTTGCCCTTTCTTCGAAGACGTGACGTGTCTCAGGTGTTGTCTCGCCTATGACAACAGGGATGCCGGGCTTTATTATTCCGGCTTTCTCGGCGGCTATCTTGGCGAGTGTGTCGCCAAGAAATTGGGTGTGGTCGAATGATATGTTTGTGATGACACTGAGTATCGGGGTTATGATATTGGTACAGTCAAGTCTGCCTCCAAGGCCAACCTCCACCACGGCAATGTCTATACCTGCATCCCTAAAATACTCAAAAGCCATGCTTGTGGTCAGCTCAAAAAATGATGGGCTTAATGGCTCAAAGAATTCTTTGTTGCGTTCAACCCATTCAAGAACATATCTATCAGGGATCATCCCACCGTTCACTCTTATCCTCTCCCTGAAAGTGACAAGGTGTGGAGATGTGTATAAGCCGACCTTCAGACCCGCTTCCTGGAGTATCGCGGCAAGAGAGTGTGAGCATGAGCCCTTGCCGTTTGTGCCCGCAACATGTATGGTAAGGTATGAGCGGTGGGGATGCCCTGCATGGGCGTCAAGGGCCTCTGTGTTCGTCAGTCCCTCTTTATACGCCGCAGCTCCAACCTTTGTGAAGGCAGGAGCTGCTGCATATAGATATTCTATTGTCTCGTCGTAAGTCACTTTTTGTTACGTTTTTATGTTTCAGTTGTCGCTGGGGACGGCATCTGGAATGCTGTCAATGGTATCAGCTGAAGAAGTTCCTGAACTTATCGAAGATGTTACGCTTTGTGGCGTTGTCTGCCTTGAAATTGTCAGAGCCTCTCATCTTCTCAAGCTCTTTCTTCTCGTCTCGTGACAGTGTCTTAGGCACATAGACTGATATGTTCAATACCATATCTCCTGTACCATAGCCATATCCCTTCACGGCAGGCAGACCTTTGCCGCGTAGTCTTAATGTCTTGCCTGGCTGTGTGCCTGGCTCTATTGTCACAGCGAGACGTTTTCCGTCGATTGTCGGCACCTCTACCTTTCCGCCTAATGCCGCAGTGGGGAAGTCGAGCAGGAGGTTATAGCGCACGTCGTTGCCGTCGCGGATGAAGGTGTCGTTAGGCTCTTCGGTTATGAACACCTGTATATCGCCGCTCACACCGTTGCGTGCCCCGGCATTTCCCTTGCCCGGTATAGTCACGACCATGCCGTCCTGTACGCCAGCGGGTATCTCAACCTCTATGACTTCCTCGCCTTTTACTATGCCTGAACCGCTACAGTGTGGGCACTTGTTCTTTATCACAACACCCTCACCGTGGCATTCTGGACAAGGGCTTTGGGTCTGCATCATGCCGAACAGTGACTGTTGTGAGCGAATGACATATCCTGAGCCATGACATGTGGAGCATGTCTCTGTCTGGCCACCGCCTTCACTTCCTGTTCCGTTACAGTGCTGGCATACCACGTCTTTCCTTACCTTGAACTTCTTTGTGACTCCCGTTGACACCTCCTGGAGCGACAGGCGTACCTTCAGGCGCAGGTCTGAGCCGCGGTTGACACGCTGGCCACGTCCGCCGGCGCGACCGCCTCCACCGAAGAAATCGCTGAAGTCGCCGCCTCCGAAGTTGAAGCCTGAGCCGAAGACATTGTTCAGGATGTCGTTGATGTCAAATCCGCCGAAGCCTCCTCCGCCGAAGCCTCCTCCGCCCATCTTAGGGCCATCGAAGCCGAACTGGTCATATTGCTGACGCTTGGTGTCGTCAGACAATACGCTGTAAGCCTCTGCCGCTTCCTTGAATTTCTCCTCTGCGTCTTTCTTCTCTGCATCGCTCTTCCCGCTCTGGCGGTCAGGGTGATACTTTATGGCCATCTTCTTGTAGGCCTTCTTTATCTCTTCAGGGCTTGCGTTCTTCTGTACGCCAAGCACTTCGTAATAATCGCGTTTTGCCATATATCATCATTTTTATAACAGAGATGATGCTCTTCTCTCTTGTCTGTTGTTATGTGTGATAGCGCCAGACTTCGCGTCTGTTATTGTCCTACTGCCACTTTGGCATGGCGTATCACTTTGTCGTTCAGTGTGTATCCTGTCTGCACACAGTCTATGACGCGTCCCTTCTTGTCGTCGCCCATGCCAGGGACAAGAGCGACAGCCTCATGGAAGTCTGTATTGAACTCTGCATCGTTGGTGTCTATCTTCTGCACACCCTGTCCCTCAAGAATCTTCATGAATTTCTTGTATATAAGCACCATGCCCTCTTTAATGGCGGCAACATCGTCTGTCTTCTCTGCTTGTGTCATAGCACGCTCAAAGTCGTCAAGGACTGGGAGAATGGCTTTGACGGTTTTCTCCCCGCCATTGAGTATAAGCTCTGCCTTCTCTTTCATGGTGCGTTTGCGGAAGTTGTCAAACTCCGCCTGCTTGTACAGCATTTGCGTCTTGAGCTCCTCTATGTCTGAAAGGGCTTTCTCTAAGGGATCCTGTTGGGGCTCCTCATCTTTTATGCCTGCCACATTCTCATCATGAGATGTTGTCTTGTCATCTACAGCTGCATCGTCCTCTGCCGCATTGTTGTCAGCTTGATTCACTGCCTCTGTGTCGTTTGACTCATCGTTAGTGGGCATCCCTGCCTCTGGCCGGGATTCCTTCTCTTTATTTAGCTCTTTTTCTGTCATGTTGTCTTTATTTTGGTTACACTTCACTCTCTTGCAAAGTCTGTGCCAAAACTTTAGGCTCGGTGTTTCCATTAATGATATATGGTAGTGTAGTATATCAATGACAGCCAGGCAATAATGGCTTTGTCTGGCTGTCAGAGTGGTTGCGTGTATCAAATGTCAAGCTCCATACATCTTCTGCTTCTGCTCCTTTATCTGCTCGTCATAGATGTACTCGTCATATGTCATGAGCTTGTCTATTGTGCCTTTTGGAGTCAGCTCTATGATACGGTCAGCAACGGTGTTGATGAACTCGTGGTCGTGTGATGCGAAAAGTATGTTGCCCTTGAATGTCACGAGGTTGTTGTTGAAGGCCTGGATAGACTCGAGGTCAAGGTGGTTGGTCGGTGTGTCGAGGATGAGACAGTTGGCATTCTTCATCTGCATGCGCGCTATCATGCAGCGCATCTTCTCTCCACCCGAAAGCACATTGACGTGTTTCTCAACCTCTTCCTGCTTGAACAGCATACGTCCCAAGAAGGCTTTCATGGCCACCTCGTTGCCCGGACCGAACTGGCTGAGCCAGTCAACAAGGTTCAGCTCGCTCTGGAAGAACGATGTGTTGTCGAGTGGGAGATAGGCTGTTGTTATTGTTACGCCCCATTTGTATGTGCCGCCCTGAGCCTCACGGTTGCCGTTGATAATCTCGAAGAGGGCTGTCATGGCCTTGGGGTTATGTGAGAGGAATACGGTCTTCTGGCCTTTCTCGATATTGAAGCTCACATTGTCGAAGAGCACTGTGCCGTCTTCCTCAACAGCGCGCAGGCCCTCAACCTCAAGAATCTGGTTGCCTGGCTCACGCTCCATAGTGAATATGATACCCGGATACTTGCGTGTTGATGGCTGTATCTCATTGACGTTAAGCTTCTCCAACATCTTCTTGCGCGATGTTGTCTGCTTTGATTTTGCCACATTGGCAGAGAAACGGCGGATGAACTCCTCAAGTTCCTTGCGCTTCTCCTCTGCCTTGGCTTTCTGGTTCTGTGCCTGGCGGAGAGCAAGCTGGCTTGACTGGTACCAGAAGGAGTAGTTGCCTGAGAATACAGTGACCTTTCCGTAGTCTATATCTACCGTCTGGGTTGATACGGCATCAAGGAAGTGGCGGTCGTGTGACACGACAAGGACTGTCTGCTCTACATTTGACAGATACTCCTCAAGCCATTGCACTGTGTCAAGGTCAAGGTCGTTGGTAGGCTCGTCGAGGAGCAGGTTGTCTGGGTTGCCGAAGAGGGCTTTGGCAAGCATTACTCTCACTTTCTCTGTGTTTGAGAGCTCAGACATCTGTTTCTGGTGTTGTGACTCTGCCACGCCAAGGTTCTGCAATAGCTGTGCAGCGTCACTCTCGGCTGTCCATCCTCCCAGTTCAGCAAACTTCTCTTCGAGCTCTGCAACCTTCACTCCGTCCTCGTCGTTGAAGTCGGGCTTCATGTACAGGGCCTCTTTCTCCTGCATATTCTGCCATAGTGGCTCATGGCCCATGAGCACAGTATTCATGACTGTGTACTGGTCATACTTGAAGTGGTCCTGCTCGAGGACAGAGAGCCGCTCGCCTGGTCCCATCTCCACTGTTCCCTTGTTGGGCTCAAGGTCGCCTGAGATGGCGCGCAGAAGAGTTGATTTGCCGGCGCCATTGGCACCGATGACACCATAGATGTTGCCGTTTGTAAACTTGATGTTCACGTCTTTGTATAAGACGCGTTTTCCGAATTGTATCGCTAAATTGGTTACTGTTATCATTTCTGGGGGATTGGGTTATGCCGTCTGTGATGGTTGTCTAAGCTTTCATTGTGGAACGCTTTGCTGGATACGCCTGTCCCGATAGCCGTGGCAAGCCGTTTGTTTGGTAAAGTTTAGTATGCGTTCTCGAATTCTTTCAAGAATGGAGTGTAATTCTCTGAGAACATGCGGAGGTCTGATACCTGATACTTCAGGTTAGTGATACGTTCAACACCGAGTCCGAAAGCGTATCCTGAGTATTCCTTGCTGTCTATCCCGCAGAGCTCAAGCACGTTAGGGTCAACCATGCCACAACCGAGAATCTCTACCCATCCGGTATGCTTGCAAAATCCGCATCCCTTGCCGCCACAGATATGGCACGAGATATCCATCTCTGCTGATGGCTCGGTGAACGGGAAGTAAGAGGGGCGCAAACGTATCTTCGTGTCAGGGCCGAACATCTCACGCGCGAAAGTCAGCATAACCTGCTTGAGGTCGGTGAACGACACGTTATGGTCGATATACAAGCCCTCAATCTGGTGGAAGAAACAGTGTGCGCGGGCTGTTATGGCCTCATTGCGATATACACGTCCCGGGCATATCACACGGATAGGAGGCTGTGATGTCTCCATCACACGCGCCTGGACGCTCGATGTGTGGGAGCGGAGGATGATGTTCTTAGTGACATCGTCCAGCTTTGTCTTCTCTACGAAGAATGTGTCCTGCATGTCGCGGGCGGGATGGTCTGCCGCGAAGTTCATCTTTGTGAACACGTGCAGGTCGTCTTCTACCTCAGGGCCGTCGGCAAGGGTGAATCCCATGCGCTGGAAGATGTCGATAATCTCATTCTTGACGATGGTGAGAGGATGGCGTGAGCCAAGGTTGACAGGGTATGGCGTGCGGGTGAGGTCGATGCCCTCTGCCGCTGTCTCTGTCTCTTCTGTCTGCTCCTTGAGAGCCTTTATCTTCTCTATCGCCAGTTGTTTCAGCTGGTTTATCTTTATTCCAACTTCTTTCTTCATGTCGGCAGGCACATTCCTGAACTCTGCCATGAGCATGGTCACCTCGCCCTTCTTGCTGAGGTATTTCTGGTATAGCTCGTCGGTCTCCGCGGCACTCTTGGCCGTCATGGCTTCAATCTCCGTACGTAGAGATTCAATCTTTTCAAGTATCATGGTCTTAATAATGTTGTTTACGGTGGTCGTATGCATGCATAGTGTGACGTTTCACAGTCTTTCCCTGACCGCGAATCGACACATTAATCCATGTTATGTTTGTAATTTGAGCGCAAAGTTAATAATTTTTTCTCTAAAAATATGAATAATATAGAAATAAAGTAGTAATTTTGCATGCAAAATATTGAAGATTAATGGATAATACATTATGAAACGTTTAGTCTATGCCATTATTCCAATGATATTGGCGGCAATGATTTGTACCACAGGATGCACAGAGAGGAAGACCGACAGCAACGACAGCATTATTGACTCTATCGCTCCTGACACTCTTGGTACAGACACCCTGCAGGCATTAATAGAGGAGACCCCTATGCCGAAGGCTGCTGACGAGCTCTTCGACGATTTCTTCTTTAATTTCGCGGCGAACAGAAAGCTTCAGCTTGAACGTACTGACTTCCCGCTGCTTACAGACGACCATGGAGTGACATCAACAATAGAGAAAAGCCATTGGCGTATGGAGCACTTCTTCATGCGGCAGGGATTCTATACGCTTGTCGTGGCGAACATCAAGGATATACAGCGCTCAAAAGACACACGCGTCAGTCACGTCGTTGTGGAGAAGGTGATGCTCGAGAAAAACTCCGTGAGACAGTTTGTCTTTAACCGTATCGAAGGCTTATGGAAACTGCAGGAGCTGAAAACGGTCTCTCTGACAAATAACGAGAACGGCAAGTTCTACACTTTCTATCATAAGTTTGTCACCGACTCGCTGTTCCGCCAGAATTCCCTTGCCGAGACGGTCGAGTACTCCGGGCCTGACCCGGACGATGACTTCTCACGCATAGACGGCTCTATAATGCCCGAGCAATGGTCTATGTTCGCCCCACAGATTCCAGACGGGACGATATACAATATCATCTATGGTGACCAGAAGATGAATGGCTCGCAGAGGGTTCTTGTATTGCGTGGCATCGCCAATGGGTTTGAGATAGAGATGTCATTTCAGAAAACGCCCCAAGGATATATACTCACAAAGCTGAACTCCTGAGAGGCTTTTCATTAGCCCATTCTATAACAAATCAGACAAACATGATTGACCGTAAGGATTTTAACCTGCGCGAGCATAACACATTCGGCATCAGCGAGACATGCCGCCGATTCATCGAGTTCTCCACAGTCGATGAGTTGCACCATGTCGTCGGGGTGCTTACTCCGGCCGACCATCCCCTTCTCGTTATTGGCGGGGGCAGCAATCTCCTCCTCACGAGACCATTCCCCGGCACAGTGCTCCATTCCGCAATACATGGCATAGAGCATGTGGAGGACGGAGACGACATACTCATGCGCTGTGGCAGTGGCGAGACATGGGACGACGTTGTAGCCTATGCCATAGCGCGAGGCTGGTATGGCATGGAGAATCTGTCCATAATCCCGGGCGATGTGGGAGCGTCGGCTGTCCAGAACATTGGCGCTTACGGCAGAGAGGCAAAGGATCTCATAGAGCGTGTCGAGGCCATTGACATTGCCACTGCCGCCGATGTAGTGTTTGAGAGTGCAGAATGTGGATACGGATACAGACAGAGCAAATTCAAGAACGAGTGGCGGGGAAAGTACATCATAACACATGTGACATACCGCCTCTCTACCCATTTCACGCCCTATCTTGATTATGGCAATATACGCTCTGAGCTTGAGCGGCGCGGTATAACAGAGCCTTCTGCCTCCGATGTCCGTAGTGTGGTGACTGATATACGCAACGCCAAGCTGCCCGACCCTAAGGTGGAAGGCAACGCCGGCAGCTTCTTCATGAATCCTGTTGTCAGCCGCCAGGTGTATGAGACATTACAAGAGCGATACCCTGAGATGCCCCATTATTTTGTTGATGATGACCATGAGAAGATTCCTGCGGGATGGCTTATTGACCGTTGTGGATGGAAAGGACGTGTCATGGGTAAGGCTGGCGTACATGACCGTCAGGCATTGGTGCTTGTCAACAAGGGTGGGGCGAAAGGCATGGACATCGTCCGTCTGTGTGATGCCATACGTGATGATGTGATGGAAACCTTTGGCATAGTCATTCACCCCGAGGTGAACATCATCTGATATGAGTCGGAGGGATGCCCATACCCCTATGGATGGCAACCGCTTGACATCCAGAGAGATAAAATGTGAGACAACAAACAGATTACCATGAATGATAAAGGCATAGGCAACATTCTGCCCCCATCCGGCTCCCCACAGCATAGAGGGATACGAGAAGGACACCACGTTGCGGGCAGATGCCGGCTGACATTCCTTGGCACAGGCACTTCAACCGGCGTCCCTGTCGTAGGTTGCGGATGCCCTGTCTGTCTGAGCCAAGCCCCGCGCGACAAACGCTTCCGTACATCAGTCATGCTGGAGTCCGGACAGACAAGGATAATCATCGATTGCGGTCCGGATTTCAGACAGCAGATGCTCCGTGTGCCATACCGTAAGATAGATGGCGTTCTCCTTACCCATATACATTATGACCATGTGGGCGGATTAGACGATTTACGTCCCTTCTGCTCGTTCGGCAGCATAAATGTATATGCCGATGCCTCTACAGTCGAAGCCCTCCACCATACGATGCCTTATGTCTTTGCAGAGCATCTTTATCCCGGTGTGCCGCGTCTGGAGCTTAGGGCCATCCAGCCACGCTGTCAGTTCTATATCGGCGATATACCTGTCATGCCGTTTGTCGTCATGCATCATGACCTCCCCATCATGGCCTACCGCTTCGGGCGCTTTGCCTACATAACAGACATGAAGACCATAGACGATGCCGAGCGGGAGTATCTCCATGGCATAGACACACTTGTTGTCAATGCGCTCCGTTTCGCCCCCGGCCACCATTCTCACATGCTTGTCGATGAGGCCGTCAGTTTTGCAAGAAGTGTCCGTGCCCGCAGAGTCTATTTCGTCCATGCCACACACGACATCGGGCTGCATGACCATGCCAACTCTCGTCTTCCCGAAGGATTTGAGTTCGCATACGATGGACAGCAGATAGAGGTGGAAATCTGAGGTATTCCGTTTCTCTCCGCAAAGCTGTTGCGTTCCCCATAATTAACGTTTAAATAATGCAGTAGTTGCTGGGTTCTATGGATTTTTTTTGCTATCTTTGCCTTATATTGGTGTCAGATGTAGTTGTTACTGGCTTTATGCTGAGTGACACCACTTATGACACAATTAATCAATCGATTTTTACACTATGCTGAACAAATGTTTTATACGTAAGGTGCTGTCTGTCTTCCTTGGATTCTCTGTCGTCATCCTCCTTGTAGATGGTTGGCAGGGATGGACAATGGGAGTGGTGGATGTTTTTGTGCGCACTGTTCTTGCCACAGCGTTTTATGTTGTCATAGAGCTTCTGCAGGGCTTGTATATGAAACGAAATAAGGGATGACGGCTTAATGGTGTCTGCCGTCATCCCTTCTCCCCCCTGAGGTGTTGTCAGGTATGGTTTTATTCTGCCGGATAGTATGCCTTTGGCCCCACTGACCGTAGGGAGATGATTATCAGCCCCCACCATTAAGGTGTGAGCTTGGCCAGATAGTCATAGTGCCCGCCTTCCATTATCATGTGGCATGTCAGTCCGCGGCTCTCCGCCACAGCTTTAAGCAATGGGAAATCGACATATAGCCATTCGAATTGTGAGCCACGTATGTCGCGATATACCATCTGGTAGTCCACCTCTCCGTAGTATCTTCCTGCCGGTACGATGCTGGCCATATCGTCATCATCGCCATAGACATATTTGATGTCAGAAGAGTCAATGAGCACTTGGCCGTCATCTGCCATGAGGCTTTTGAGCCTGTCAAGCAGCAATGGCAGTCGGGACAGTCTGCCCGCTATGCCGGTGCCATTCATTAGAAGCAGGATGGTGTCATAGCGGCCTGTGAATTCTCCGCTGAAGATATCCGTGTGCCTGACATCCTTTATGCCTCTGAGTCTCATTGCCTCACAGCAAAGAGGTGATATGTCTATGGCTGTCACATCGTACCCTCTCTCCTGGAGTGTGAGGCTGTGGCATCCTGCTCCTGCGCCCACATCGAGTGTCCTGCCGTATGCCATGGCTAATGCCTTCTGCTCTATCTCGGGCATCTGCTCTGCTGTGCGCAACAAGTGGCTGACGGGCATCACGTCGTCCTCAAACATTGACGACAACACCCTCAGTGGCTCGTGCTGGCAGTGGCCCTTACGGTCTTTATTGTGTGTTACGGCGTCAAGTATGGCCGCTCCCATGGCGTCATGCTTCTTGTCTATTGTCATGTCAGTATCTTTCGTTTGTGGTGTTGATGCCTCATGCCAAAGAATAAATCCCTCGTGCATCGTGTTGTGCGCGAGGGATTTATTCTTTTGGCTTTCAGTGATTGTTATGATGGCATTCCCTTTCTGTTCAAAAGTCAGCTATCCCTTTTAGCAGTCCTGCTCCTCTTTCATGTCTATGAACTGCTTGTTCTTGTCATAGAACTCATACTGTAGGAATGCGAGTTTCTGCGACTCTATCACTCTTATGCCGAAGCCGTATTTGAACTGCCATTTACGTTTTATGCTTATGAGCCCCTTGTTGATGTATGCGGCAACATAGGGATGCACGTGTAGCGTGAATTGCTTTATTCCGACCTTGTTCGTGAGATAGTCAATCTTATGCTCCAGCTGGTCAGTAAACAGCAGGCTTGACTTTATGGTGCCTTTGCCGAAACATGTCGGGCATATCTCCTCAACGCTGACATCCATGGCGGGGCGCACACGTTGTCTTGTTATCTGCATGAGGCCGAACTTTGACAATGGCAGTATATTGTGCCGTGCCCTGTCCTGCTGCATGTTCTTGCACATGCGCTCATACAGCAGCTGCCGGTCTTCTGCCAGGTGCATGTCGATAAAATCGACAATGATGATGCCGCCCATATCACGCAGGCGCAGCTGTCTTGCCAGTTCGTCGGCGGCTCCGAGGTTCACGTCGAGGGCGTTTTGTTCCTGGCCGTTCTCTGCCCTTGTCCTGTTTCCGCTGTTGACATCCACCACGTGCATGGCCTCGGTATGCTCGATGATGAGGTAGGCTCCGTGCTTATAGTTGACAGTCTTCCCGAATCCTGACTTCAGCTGTTTCGTGACGTTGAAGTTGTCGAAGATAGGCACTTTGCCCTCATATAGCTTTACTATGCTCTCCTTGCCTGGAGCTATGAGCGAGATATACTCACGTATCTCTTCATAAACATTACTGTCATTGACATGTACCGCTGAATATGTGGGGTTAAAGAGGTCGCGCAGCAATGCCACGGCACGGCTTGTCTCCTCATATACGAGATAGGGCCTCTTCTTGGTGTCGTGCACCTTCTTTAGCGTGTCTTCCCATTTCTTCAGCAGCAGTCTCATCTCTGCCTGCAGCTCCTCTCCCTGACATCCTTCTGCCACGGTGCGTATTATCACGCCGATATTCTTGGGCTTCACGCTCTGCACTATCTGCTTCAGCCTTGAGCGTTCCGCGCTGCTCTTAATCTTCGTAGATACAGAGACCTTGTCGTGGAAAGGCATGAGGACTATGAAGCGTCCCGCGAAAGAGAGGTCGCTTGTCAGTCGGGGACCTTTTGTTGATATCGGCTCCTTTACTATCTGCACAAGCACCTCATCCTCTTTGTTCAGCACAGAGGCTATGCTGCCGTCCTTCTTTAGGTCGGGCAGTCTCTGTGCCTTGTCGAATGGGTATATCTTATGGTTGTCGCTGAGTAGTTGTTTAAGATATTTCTCGTAGCTTGGATATTTGTTCCCAAGGTCAAGGTAGTGGAGGAAAGCGTCACGCTCGTAGCCGACATCGACAAAGGAGGCGTTAAGACCTGGCATAATCTTCCTGATCTTTGCTACGTAGATGTTGCCTACAGAGAAAGTGGCGGAACGTGATTCCGTCTGATATTCGACAAGGCTCTTGTCTTCAAGAAGAGCTATCGATATGTCTTTCTCTTTTACGTCGATTACTAATTCGCTTGTCATGTATTACTTTTTACCTTGATAGTTATGTTGTCTTCCTTCCTTTCGATTCTTTTAGTTATGGTTCGGAACGGCAGGCTTCTTCCTGGGTGTTAGGGGCAGCATGGCTATCGGACAAACATCTTCTCGTTCTTTTTCCTTGCATGATATGGCTCACTGTTGTGTCATGTCATGTTTGTCTCTTCGGGTGTGCTTGGTGCTGTGTGTGTGGGGGGGAGGCTTTATGTGTTGGTAAAAGAATGAGATGTGTGGCTGTTTCCTGTCTCATGGTGTCCATGAGGTGTTATGCCTGTTGTCCTCTGATTGTTCTGCAGTCCTTGTTCCCTTATACCGTTCTTCCTGTCATTCTTATGTGGTGAGCCCTATTGGCTGTTTCTTTCTGGTTATCATGCCCTTATAGGCATTTCAAATAAGAATTGTAATTAATAGAACCCACCTTTAATAATAAAGGGTATGTCGCCAAGCCGTTTTGTCCTCCCCATTTCTGTTTGCTGACAATATCGAGCTTGTTGACATACCCCCCAGCCGTAATGAGACTGACGAGCAAGAGCCTTGCTTAGAAGGTCTTACTTGCTCTTATGTCTATTCTTGCGGAGTCTCTTCTTACGCTTATGGGTAGCCATCTTGTGGCCCTTTTTCTTCTTACCGTTTGGCATAATTCTTTTTAGTTTAAAAGGTTAATATTTCTTTCTTCTTTGTTTTTGTGTTCTTATCCGGCAATTAATCCTCGGCTGTAACCTCTTCGCCCTTCATCATCTGGAGGAAGCTCTTGGCGGGTTTGAATGCTGGGATGTCGTGCGCAGGTATTGTTATTGTCACGTTCTTTGATATGTTACGTGCTGTTTTCTGTGCGCGCTGTTTAACGTTGAAGCTGCCGAATCCGCGGAGGTAGATGTTCTCGCGGTTATTTACCATGTTCTCCTTGATGACAGTCATGAGAGCCTCCACTGTGACCGATACGTCACGGCGAGCTATGCCTGTCTTCTCTACAATCTCGTTAATTATATCCGCTTTTGTCATTTCTTTATGTTGGTTTTCTTTTTTATTTCGGAATGCAAAGGTACGAGTTTTTTGCAAGATAACGAAATTTTATCCATGTTTTTTTTCTATATCTCTGATTTTTATTGACTTTTATTGCCTATCTCGGTTTTTTTTACTATTTTTGCAAAACAATTAAGGGGGTGTTCTGTCAATTAGGCCGAGCCACAGCCGATATTCATCGGAGTTTAAAAACTTAATTTACAGAACACCCCTTATTTATTGAACTAAGAAATATTTATACTGGTTTATTTTTATGAAGCAAACAAAGATAGTTGCCTCTGTGAGTGACCGTCGCTGCTCGGTGGAGTTTATCAGGTCGTTATATGAGGCTGGTGTTAATGTGATACGTATGAACACGGCTCACGCGACACCTGATGGATTACGTGAAATAATCAGGAACACACGTGCTGTATCTGCCGATCTTGGTATTCTCATTGATACCAAGGGGCCTGAGGTGCGCTCGACAGGTGTTGACGCTCCGATAGATTATGTCACAGGAGAGCATCTGACCATTGTCGGACGTCCAGGCGAGCCTACCACACACGACCGTATATGTGTCTCATATCCAGGCATTGCCGATGATGTGAAGTGTGGCGATGACATCCTCTTTGACGACGGTGCGCTTGATATGCGTGTCGTGAGCATCGAGGGCGACAGCATAAACGTCGAGGTGATGAACGATGGGCGCCTCGGGGCAAACAAGAGTGTCAATGTCCCGGGCGAGCATATCGACCTCCCCGCGCTCACCGATAAGGACCGCCGCAATATCCTGCTCGCCATAGAGGAGAATATTGACTTCATCGCACACAGCTTTGTGCGTAGCGCGGCCGATGTGAAGGCGGTGCAGGATATTCTCGATGAGCATGGGTCGCATATCAAGATTATCTCTAAGATAGAGAACCAGGAGGGTGTGGATAATATTGACGAGATTATCGAGGCGAGCTATGGCATCATGATAGCCCGTGGCGACCTTGGCATAGAGGTGCCCCTCGAGCAGATTCCTTCCATACAGCGACAGATTACACGTAAGTGCATACGCGCCAAGAAGCCTGTCATCGTTGCCACACAGATGCTCCACACGATGATAGAGAATCCAAGGCCTACACGTGCCGAGGTGTCTGATATAGCCACAGCTATCTATACCCGTACAGACGCTGTCATGCTGTCAGGCGAGACAGCGAGCGGCAAGTATCCTCTTGAGGCTGTCTCTACAATGGCCTCGATAGCCAAGCGTGTGGAGCATGACATACATAACTCTCCTGTCGGCAAGGTGGCTATGCAGGAGATGATTGATACCGCCGATTATCTCTCTAACTGTGCCATCGATGCCATAGAGAAGCTTGGCGTGAGGGCTATTGTTACTGACTGTAAGACGGGCGGCACAGCCCGCAAGCTCTCAAGCTACCGTGGCTCCATCCCTGTCATAGCGGTTTGTTATGACGCCCATGTACACCGTGAGCTCTCTCTGAGCTATGGCATATCGGCTATTGCCGTTCCTGAGGACTATAACCCGAAACTCCAGTTTGTCGATGCCATAAAGGGCCTTCTTGTCTCTGGAGATTTGCTCATGGACGACCGTGTGGTCTATCTCAGCGGCTCGTTCGCTGAGGGCGGCTACTCGTCCATCCTCCAGATTATGAGAGTCAAGGATATCCTGACTGGCAACTCTGTGACACCTCCTAAGTCGCTTTAGGGATATTTATAAATTGGATTGAAATGATGCTACGGCGCGAGAAGCGTATGAGCATCCAAGTCCCTCATAGAATTATACATAAGACTTGGGCCAATTTTTAGAACCCCCTATAGTGTATATGTAGCAAACCACGCCCTGAAAGGGCAACAAGCACATAGCCCAGGGCAAGCGAAGCGGCGCCCTGGGCTAAACATATAAGCAAACTACGCCCTGTAAGGGCAAAAGCGTTAGGTGGTTGATCGCTTGTGAGAATTAAGCCCTTGTGTATGAACGCTTTTGCCCTTTCAGGGCGTAACATCAGTCCTCATATTTACCCAGGGTGCCGCTTCGCTTGCCCTGGGCTGATTGCAGGTTGCCCTTTCAGGGCGCGAAGATGACATCTAAGCCATGTAACTGTCAACTATAAATCAAGATGGTTTATATTAGTCGAACTCCCAAATAAGCCGAAGGCCAGAAGCGAATAAGAACGCTTCTGGCCTTCGGCTTATTTGGGAGTTATACTTCCTGTATATATTGAATGTACATTAAGGGTTGTCTGCCAGCGCCGTGTCCTTGGGTATCATTCTCCTGCCTCAGCCTGTACGACATTCACGACATAGTCGCCCACTTTCTCACATTCAGCGATGAAGTCGTTGAAGAATGTCCCGAGATGGTAGCTGTACTGTCCTGAGTTCACTGCTGTGAGGTTTGCCTTGCGGCATTCTGACCTCAGCGTGTTTATCTTCTCCTCTATGAGGTATGATTTTGAGAGGTCTATCCTGATATGCTCCGGTCCGGTCAGGATGCCGTACATCTCGCTGAGAGCCATATCGGTCAGTTGCATCATCTGGTTGATGAATGTTGTCATTGACTCTGTGAACTCTGATTGCTCGTATTTCCTCTTGCGGCGTATAGTGCGTGCCAGGTGGAACATGGAGTCGCCGATACTCTCCAGCTCGTCAACCTCTCTGAGCATCCTTGTGATATGGTTCTTAGAGTATGCCGAGAGTCTTCCCTCGCTTACTTTACGGAGATACTCGGCTATCTCCACTTCCATATTGTCGGTTATCTGCTCGTAGTGTTCTATTCTCTTATACTCTTTCTCGAAGGCGTCGTCTTTCTCGATAGCCATCGCGCCCTTCACCATTCCGAGCATCATGTGGCATCTTTCGGCCATCACGCCAATCTCGTTGCGGGCTTGCCATATAGACAACTCTGCTGTTGACAGCAGGCCGCCTGATATGTATCTGAGGCCGACTTCTTTCTTATCCTCCTCTTTCTCTGGCAGGGCCCAGCAGACAAAGCGCTCTATCTGCTTCACGAATCCTATCAGCAGCAGTGTGTTGAATATGTTGAATGCCGAGTGGAAGGCTGACAGCTGCACTAGCTGGTTGCTCTCTCCCACCACAGCCGACACTGCCCATCGTACGGCGTCACAGAACGGATAGAACATCACCAGCACCACAACAACGCCGAAAACGTTGAAGAACATATGGGCCAGTGCGGCACGTCTCGCCTGTGTCCCTGCTGTCAGTGACGCCATGACGGCTGTTATGGTTGTTCCTATGTTCTGTCCCATGGCCAGGGCTGCCGCCAGCTCAAGGCTGAAGCCGGGGATATGCATGTCAAAGAGCATAAGCGTTATGGCCATCGTAGCCGCTGACGCCTGTACGAGCATTGTCACCAGCGCGCCAACCATGACAAAGAGTATCACTGTCAGGAATCCGCCGTCGGCCAATCCTGCCAGCATCTGTGCCACCATGCCTCCGATGTTAAGGTCGTTGGCCGAGATTTGCAGATAGGAGAGGCCCATGAAGAGGAATGCGAAACCAAACACAAACTCGCCGACACTCTTGCGCTTCTCGTTCCCACTGAAATAGAGAGGTATGCCGATGGCTACAAGTGGCAGTGACATGGCGGCGATGTTCACTTTGAATCCTATGAGCGATATTATCCATGCTGTCACCGTGGTGCCGACATTCGCACCCATTATGACTCCGATAGACTGTGCCAGTGTCATCAGGCCTGCATTAACAAAGCTGACAACCATAACAGTCGTGGCACTTGACGATTGTATCAGCGCTGTTACGAGGATGCCGGTAAGAACGCCCATGACTCTGTTCTTTGTCATGGCTGCCAGGACGGAGCGCAGCCTGTCGCCGGCGAATTTCTCAAGACCCTCACTCATTGTCTTCATTCCGAAGAGGAACAAGCCCAGCGAGCCTATCAGCGAGAGCAGGTTAAGTAATGTTTCCATCTGTGTGAATTATGCGGTTTTGGTATTTGTGTCTTGTCTTGAGCCATATCTTTTTCACGTGGCTCCATAATGTAGTGGGGTGTCTGTATCCCACAGTATATTATATATAAAATAAGGTGTTCGCTGATGCCATCTCTTGACTTTCGCCATAGGTGTCACTGTAATAATCCTCGGCGCTGTCGCCTTAATGGCTGAGACCGTTATCTCTCTTCACCTTTTTTCCTATATATTATACTTTCTGACGATATGTTTCAAAACTTTTGCAAAAATACTACATATTTATTTCAAATAAGTTACATAAATGTTAATGTTTGTTACCAATGGATATTTTTTTTAATACTGTTATCTGCTTACATCTTTTTTAGATGTAACTTTGCACGCGTAAAAAGAGCATACTTTTAAAAACATCTGGCTCTCAGACTGCGTGTCAGGGCCGAGGTGTGATCACGCTCTCCGTACACTTTAGCCGAAGGCCGTGGGCTGAGATTTCGCATGATTACGCTGATAAATCAAGGTGTGGAACGTTTCCGCCACCGTCATTTTTCTTATTTAGTAATGTTCAAAAAATAACTTAGGGAATTTTGCTTCATATTTTTGAGCTATATTTCCGTATTTGTGAGGAAGCGGTGCGGGCATCGTGACCGAGCAAATGCAGAAATAGAACCAAAAAGATGACGCAAAAGTGACTAATAAAAACCAGAGGAAGTTATTTTTTGAACATTACTTATCAACAGTTTCAAAGGAAATTAGCCGGCGCTGCACCGTAAATCCGTAGCGCAAGTTATTTCAAACATATCTTTCTTTTTTCAGAAACAATGAAGACTTCTATTTCTGAAATGCTTGACCGCAAGGGCGTGCTTCCTATCAGCATGCTGACTGCCTATGACTATCATACGGCATCCGTCATTGACGAGGCAGGCATTGATATGATTCTCGTGGGCGACTCGCTCGGCAACGTTATCCTTGGGTATGAGAATACCCTCGCTGTCACCGTAGATGACATGATACACCATGGGAAGGCCGTCTGCCGTGGCGCGAAAAACGCGTTCGTCGTCATCGATATGCCTTTCATGTCTTATCAGACATCTGTTTATGACGCTGTGGCTAACGCCGGACGCATCATGAAAGAGACTAACTGTCAGGCCGTGAAGATGGAGGGCGGGGCAGAATATGCCGACCGCATCAAGGCCATCGTGAAGGCTGGAATACCTGTCGTGGCTCATATCGGGCTCACACCCCAGTCGTTCAATATGCTTGGGGGATATAAGGTGCAGGGCAAATCGCTTGAGACCGCACAGAAGCTTATCGACGACGCTGTCGCTGTGGCCGATGCCGGTGCCTTTGCCATCACTCTTGAGTGTGTCCCCGAGGCTCTCGCTAAGATTATCACAGAGCGTGTCCCTGCCCTTACCATCGGCATCGGAGCAGGACGATACTGTGACGGACAGGTGCTTGTCTATCAGGACATGCTGGGCTATACAGATGGCTTCAAGCCGAAGTTCGTGAAGCGTTATGCTGATTTGCACTCCATCATGCTCGACGCCTTCAAGCAGTATAAGGAAGAGTGTGAGCAGCGTCTCTTCCCCGCTGTCGCTAACACGTTCACCCTCAGCGATGATGTCCTCAGCAGGCTATATTAGGCGTGTTCTATAGGGAGACTGTCTGTCGCCATTCACCCCATTATCAAGAGTCAGCCGTCAGGCTGGCTCAAACCTCAAACCTTGTAAAACAAAAAAAACGATGAAAGTAGTCAAAACAATAAAAGAAGTACGTGATATTGTGTCATCCTGGCGTCGTGAGGGGCTTACTGTGGGCCTTGTCCCTACAATGGGTTATCTCCACGAGGGCCATCAGAGCCTTATCTCACGGTCTGTCTCAGAGAACGACCGCACCGTCGTCTCTGTCTTTGTCAATCCTATACAGTTTGGCCCTAATGAGGACCTTGAGGCCTACCCACGCGATTTGCAGCGTGACATGGAGGCTGTCGAGGCTGTCGGCGGAGACCTTATCTTCAATCCTGAGCCGGCAGAGATGTATCCGCCACATTTCACATCGTTCATCGACACCACAGAGACAACCGAGCTTCTTTGCGGCGCTGTCCGCCCTGTCCATTTCCGTGGCGTATGTACTGTCGTTGGCAAGCTCTTCAATATTGTATGTCCTGACCGCGCTTACTTCGGACAGAAAGACGCACAGCAGCTCGCCACGATACGCCGTTTTGTCCGTGACCTCAACTTCGGACTTGAGATCGTGGCATGTCCTATCATCCGTGAGGCCGACGGACTGGCCAAGTCGAGCCGCAACACATACCTCTCGCCATCCGAGCGTCAGGCTGCACTCATCCTCTCCAAAAGCCTCGCTCTGGGGAAGAAGGCCATAGAGGATGGAGAGCGCGACGCGTCGAAGGTTGTCAGCATCATCACCGCATCACTCCAGACAGAGCCCCTCGCACGCATAGACTATGTTGAGGTGGTCGATTTCGAGAATATACAGCGTGTCGAGACCGTCAAGGGCGAGACACTGGTCGCCATAGCTGTATATATAGGCAAGACACGCCTCATAGACAATTTTATCGTAAAGGCATAAACGCTATGGACATTACATTGCTGAAAGCGAAGATTCACCGTGCTGTTGTCACACAGGCCGACCTTGATTATGTCGGCAGTGTCACCATTGATACACGCCTCTTGCGTGAGGCTGGCATTCTCGAGTATGAGAAGGTTCAGATTGTTGACATTAACAACGGCAACAGGTTTGAGACATACACCATCGCCGGAGAGGAAGGCTCAGGCATCATATGCCTCAATGGCGCCGCAGCCAAGTGTGTGAGTGTTGGAGACAAGGTCATCATCATGGCCTATGCCAACATGACGCCGGCCGAGGCCGCCACACATAAGCCTGTTGTCCTCTTTGTCGATGACAACAACGCCATTGTGCGCAAGGCTAATTATGAGAAACATGGTCTTCTGACCGACCAGTAACCCTCTCCACCTCTCATCCTCTCTCTCTTCCATGTTATCAGGAAAGACCATACTCCTCGGCGTCACAGGCAGCATCGCGGCCTATAAGATAGCCAATCTCGCGTCTATGCTTGTCAAGCTTCATGCAGACGTCCATGTCATCATGACCCGCAACGCGTGCCATTTCATCACGCCCATGACCTTTGAGACCCTCACAGGCCATAAGTGCATAGTCGATACTTTCGACCGTAACTTCAATTTTGATGTCGAGCATGTCTCGCTTGCCAAGCTTGCCGATGTCCTCCTCATAGCTCCTGCCACAGCCAATGTCATAGGCAAGCTGGCCGCCGGAATATGTGATGATATGCTGACGACGACAGCCTTTGCGACAAAGGCTCCAAAGCTCGTGTCGCCAGCCATGAACACAGCTATGTGGGAGAATCCCATACTACAGGATAATCTGTCCCGCCTCACGGCCTATGGCTACTCTGTCATACAGCCGGTGGCGGGACGGCTTGCATGTGGCGATATAGGCAGCGGGAAGATGCCCTCAGAGGATATCCTCCTCGACCATATCCTCCTCGCTGTGGCCTGTGAGAAAGACATGACGGGCAGGCGTGTGCTTGTCACGGCAGGACCCACACGCGAGGCTATCGACCCTGTCCGCTTCATCACAAACCATTCGTCAGGCAAGATGGGCTATGCCATAGCACGTATGGCCGCCATGCGTGGAGCCGATGTCACCCTCGTCTCGGGCCCTGTCAGCCTTCAGCCGATAACAGGGGTTGACATGGTTCCCGTCGTCAGCGCGGCCGATATGTTTGAGGCCGTCACACAGAGAGCCGCGGACAATGACGTCATCATCATGTGTAGCGCGGTAGCCGATTATACTCCATCTGATTACTCCCACCATAAGGTAAAGAAGAAGGACGGCGACATGTCTATCGCCCTTCGCCGCACAAGGGACATCCTCGGGTATCTTGGCGACAACAAGCGTGAGGGACAGATCCTTGTGGGATTCTCTATGGAGACAGATAATCTGATTGACAACTCGCGCGACAAGCTCTGCCGTAAGCATGCCGACCTTATCTGTGCCAACTCCATAGCCTCTGGCGAGACAGGATTTGGTGTTGACACCAACCGTGTCACGCTCATCTCTCCCCATGATATTGTCGAGCTGCCTCTGTGTTCTAAAGACGATACAGCCTCCTGCATCCTCTCGCATATAATGGCCATGGCCTGAAGCGACCACAGGCTTTCCTCTTGGTTAGTCCCCGGGTTATCCGGTGTTTCCGGTTCCTCCGGTTCTTCCGGCCTCTCCGGTTCCTCCGGCCTCTCCGGTCCTTCCCTCCCCACATCCACACCATGCACATCCTTATAGACATAGGCAATTCTACCGTCGTCGTGGCCATCGCCACGTCCGACGGCAATATCTCTGACACATGGCGCTTCAAGACTCTGAAGGGCGAGACCTCCACGTTCTTCCGCTCAGAGCTTCAGGCCGGCTTCTCCAAGTATGGGGTCACTCCCTCATGCGTCTCCTCTGTCACCGTCTCCTCTGTCGTGCCAGAGGTCAATGATGATATCTCGCAGGCTGTCACTGACCTCACGGGGCTTATACCCCATTTCTTCTCTGTCACTGACGCCCTCTCTGTCTTTTCCATAGACATCGAGTCGCCCTCACTTGCTGGTCACGACCGTCTTGCCGACGCCATAGGCGCAGCATGCTGTTATGGCACTCCCGCCCTCGTCTTTGATATGGGCACCGCCACGACAGTCGGCGTTGTCAGCGCGGACAATGTCTTCCTTGGGGGCATGATAATCCCTGGCGTGAAGACATCCCTCGCGGCCTTAAGCTCACGTGCCTCACAGCTGCCGTCAATAAACATCGACACCCCGCGCGATATCATAGGCCGCAACACACTTGAGTGTATGCAGAGTGGCATCCTCTATGGCACAGCGTCGATGGTCGATGGCATCATCGACCTCCTCGCATCACGTTTCCCCTCGCCCCCCGTCATTGTCGCCACAGGAGGCATGGCACGCAAGATCATTCCACATTGCCGCCATACTGTCATCATAGACGATTTCCTCCAGTTTAAAGGACTCTTTTATTCTGTCGTTAAGAAGAAATAAGGGGGAGACATGCATCCCCGCTGACTCCCTTTACCTCCCTTTAGCTACGATAACTCCTCCCCTTGACTTAAAGAAATGCCCAATATCGTCATCATAGGTTCTGGCAATCTCGCCACGCATCTTGCTCTTGCCCTACATCGTGTGGGCATGAGCATAATACAGGTATATAGCCCCACAGCCTCTCATGCCCGTCAGCTTGCTGATAGGGTAGGGGCGGAATCCGTCTCCGCCTTGTCTGCCATACGCCGTGATGCCGATATATACATCCTCTCCGTCAAGGACGATGCCATACCCTCGCTTCTCTCCGCCCTGTCCCCGTTCCCGTCAGGCAGCGTTGTTGTCCACACAGCGGGCAGTGTCCCTTTAGATATCCTCACGCCTCATGCCGCACATTCTGCCGTGCTTTATCCGATGCAGACATTCTCCAAGTCGCGTGAGGTCGATTTCTCCGTTATTCCGTGTTTCGTAGAGGCGTCCGATGCCGTCTCGCATGATGTCGTCCATGAGCTGGCCTCGAAGATATCCACGCGTGTTGTCACCTTGTCGTCAGACAAGCGTCGCCGCCTGCATCTTGCCGCCGTCTTCGCCTGCAATCTCGCCAATCATTGCTATCGTCTGGCAGAAAGGGTCATGCAGTCAGAGGGGCTTGATTTCGCCCTCCTCCAGCCGCTCATTGACGAGACAGCCCGCAAGGTCTCGCTCATGTCCCCACGTGACGCGCAGACAGGCCCCATGGTGCGTGGCGACCGTAAAGTTATGGACAGCCAGCTCTCCCTCATCGACGACGACACGACACGCGCCATCTACCGCCTCATGGCCGAAAGCATCTATCAGGACCATACCAATGCCTGATACCCCGCCATCTTTATCCTTGTTATCCTGGTCCCTCCAGTCCCTTCCGGTCTCTCCGGCTCCTCCGGTCCCTCCGGCCCCTCTGGCCAATCTACAGTCTTTAACCAGAGCCTTTTACCACGTCATTCCTATTGTTTCAAATCTCAATACAGTACATATTGAGCGCTCATTCAGAGCATCTTGCCTTATAGACGTTACCGCAATAAAACTGTAACCAAACTCCCCCTTTTTTCTTCCAGATCGCAACTCCATCTGCTAAAAAATGCAAAAATACAACCCATTGTCTTTTCTATTTCGGTATAAAAGTGTAATTTTGCACATAGTCAATTAGTTTACTGTTATCCATAACCCCCAATAACATCTATAGAATCAATTCTGATAAGATCGCTATTATTTAGGACTACATAAGAGTAACCCCTCCAAGCTACAACTATATGCCAGACATCATCTACCTACAATTAGCCTGCTTCATAGTGGCGTTTATGCTTGCCATATATATTGCCATGTCGAGGCTCTTCGTTGTCAAGACAGTTCGTCGTTACGAGCTGTCACGCTGGCTGTTCTTCACTGCCATGGTTGTTCTTGCGGTCCATTATACCCTGCAGATGACATTAGGGTTCCGCTCACAGGGAGCTGATGTCGCCTCGTTGGTGAATATCCTCTTCTATGTCCCCACGGTTTATCTCGTCACATACGCCGTGCTGAACGTCAGGGGCGACGAGGCTGTCCTTCGTTTTTACCGTGTCACAGGCATCGCCTGCCACATACTGATATATGCCGCCTTCATCCTGGGAGTCGTTATCTACGGCAATCTCCATCTGAATCTTGCCCTGACGGCCATCTACGTCATCTTCGCGCTCACCATGCTGTTCTTCATCAGTATGCCCTTGCGTCAGATATATATCCAGTACAAAGACGCCTCGGCCTCCACCTTGAACAAGTTCGCGAATATACGTCTCGTATGGATGTTATTCGTTCTCCTGACGTTGGTCTTTGTCTTTGTGCTTTGCTCCATAGTCTCTATAAAGCTGCTCTTTATCTTCGGCCCCATACTCCTTCTCACGTTGACAGCCTTCGTGGCCAGCTTCATAGCCGTTATCAACAATATCTCCCTTGTGCATAATCTTGATTACGTCAACAGCTTCTTTGCGAAGAATGAGACGTCAGCCTCTCATACCAATGCCGCCACAGAGAACCGCGCGCTGACAAAGGAGCGTGAGGAGTTTATCCGTCATATCCTCACCCAGTGGTGTGAGGGAAGGGGCTATCGTGACAATGCCATCACCTTGAAGACCCTTGCGCGCCGTCTCGCCGTCTCACGCATAGACATGAGTCTGTATTTCGACCAGGTGCTACACACTAATTTCCGCATCTGGCTCTCTGATGTCAGGTTTCAGGCTGCCAAGAACATTATGATAGAGCATCCAGAGTACAGCAACGAGACGATATCCGAAGAGTGCGGCTTCTCGTCACGCAGCCAGCTCTACAAAATCTTCAAGGACAATCTCGGCGTGTCTCCAGGCGACTGGAAGATAAAGGAGGCAGAACGTCTGAAATCAGAAAAGCAGGATTCTGCCCAGTCAAGCTGACCACACTGCATTTTCTTTTTTCTTCTTCACACGGATGCCCACGGACTATCACGGAATTTTTCTCTCCTATACGTCACAGTGGTATATTGGAATCACCTCCGTGATATTCCGTGTGAAGAATAGTTTTCACACGGATGCCCACGGACGTCACGGATTTCTTGTTTTTTTTCTCTCTCTCCTATATACGCCACAGTGGTATATGGAATCACCTCCGTGGCCATCCGTGATGTTCCGTGTGAAGAATAATTGTCACACGGATGTCCACGGACGGTCACGGATTTTCTTTGTTCTCTCTCTCTCTCTCTCTCTCTCTCTCCTATATACGCAGAATCACCTCCGTGGCCATCCGTGTCGTCCGTGTGATAAAAAATAAACTCCGTGACCATCCGTGATATTCCGCGTGATAATAGATAATGCCCATTCACATACGCTAATGTGAAGTGCCACATACTAATTATTAACAATCATTAGTAAAGAAACTATAAAGAGTATTTGGAAAGAAGACAATAAATGTGTATCTTTGCAGTATTACAAGGTTAAACAATGAGCGACAGGTATCATAAAAATGAAGAATATCGAATTCCGGTCTTCAATATCAGAAATCATTGAGAATTGATTTGGTATAGAAGGAACTCATAAATTAGAGCATTATGCAAAACATTTCATCACTCGACAGTTTTTATTTAAACGCTACACAGAAGACGAACAGTTTGGCTGTGCAGCTGGAGGTACTCTCCATGTCATTGCATCCATACTCGCGGGAGCAGAAACTGCAACAGATAAACTCGCTGCGCCAGAACACAGTTTCAAAAGAATGCAGCAACGAGCAAAGACGCAAGCAGCAGTTATTGAAAAATGGTCAAAGGCAGTAGGCTGCTGGACTGAAAATGTCGATGTGGAGTTTGAAAAAGCTTTTGGAACCCAACTCACTGAGGGAGGAGAGGCACATGTCTATGACAATGGCTCATCTTTAATAAAACGTATAGGACTTGACTACTACGTCCTCCCTATGCTTGCTCTTGACAGGATAACTCTACACAACACCCTGTTTCCTGCAACAAAGTTGACTACTTTGGGGTTTGGAGTCACAACAACGGGAGAATTCAAATCTTAGTACAACAGCAGTTTATCCACGGCTCTAAATTGTCAGATATGGAAATACGGACATATGTGGAGTCGTTGGGATTTCAACTCATAAATCAACGTAACTGGACATATGCAACACCCTACCTTTACCTGAGTGATATGCACGACGAGAATCTGATAAAAACCCCACAAGGGAATATCGTGGTTGTAGATTGTGACATACGAATAAACACTCCCGATCTGGGATGTGGTGGAATAAGAGAGCTCACAAACGAAGTCTCCATAAAATAAGTGCGCATTTGCACATCACTGTGATATCCGGAAACCCATATCCGTGACCATCCG
>JBJEAW010000066.1:0-4330 GCA_051869435.1 Prevotella sp.
TAACGGGCGCGCACCCTCGGGGATGTGGGTAAGCAAGGAAGAACAAAGCATTTGACAAGACTAATAGGAAAAGTGGATAAAGACCCGTCTCCTCCGTCAGTGACAGCGGGGCTGCTACCGACAGAGGGGACGGGTGTGTGTGATAATATCAGTCGTGGAGTATGCAGGGGCGTTACTCGTACTCCTGCCAGCTCTTTATCTGTATGTCAGTCTGCTTCATCGAGCAGAATGCCTCGATGAATGCGGAAGCGAGACGGGCATTCGTGATGAGCGGGATGTTATGGTCGATGGCGCCACGGCGAATGCGATAGCCATTGGTCAGCTCACGGTTTGAGCGGTTCTTAGGGATATTGACGATGAGGTCGAACTTATGGTCGTGGATCATGTCCATCACATTCAGTCCGCATGTGCCGTCCTCGTCAGGCCATCCCACTGGTGTGGCGGCGATATCGTTAGCATTGAGATACTCGGCCGTGCCCTTTGTGGCATACACCGTGTAGCCGGCCTTCACGAGAGCCTTCGCGGCATCGAGCATAGAGGCTTTCTCTTTCGCGCCGCCGCTTGAGAGCATGATGCCCTTGTCCTTCGACGGAATCTTATAGCCTGTAGAGAGCATGGAGTTGAGGAGAGCCTCCTCGAATGTGTCGCCCATGCATCCCACCTCGCCTGTCGAGCTCATATCGACACCAAGGACAGGGTCGGCATTCTGAAGACGGTTGAACGAGAACTGGGATGCCTTGACACCCATGCGGTCGATGTCGAAGACCGACTTCTCGGCCTTCTGGAACGGCGCGTCGAGCATGATGCGTGTGGCGGTGTCGATGAGATTGCGCTTCAACACCTTGCTGACAAACGGGAAGGAGCGCGACGCACGGAGGTTACACTCTATGACCTTCACATCACGTCCCTTGGCGAGGAACTGTATATTGAACGGCCCGGAGATATTCAGCTCCTTGGCTATCTTGCGCGATATCTTCTTTATCTGGCGCATTGTCGAGAACGATATCTGCTGGGCTGGGAATGTCATCGTGGCGTCGCCAGAGTGGACACCAGCATACTCGATATGCTCAGAGATGCCATACTCGACTATCTCTCCACACTGTGCCACGCCGTCAAACTCAATCTCGTTGGTCTCTGTCATGAACTGTGAGACGACAACGGGGTACTCTTTCGACACCTCTGACGCGGCAGCGAGGAAACGCTTCAGCTCATCGTCGTCGTGGCAGACATTCATGGCAGCGCCAGAGAGGACGTATGACGGGCGCACGAGGACAGGATAACCCACCTCGTCGATGAACTTGCGGATATCGTCCATTGATGTCAGCGCGCTCCATTTCGGCTGGTCTATGCCGAGCTGGTCGAGCATGGCGGAGAATTTGCCACGGTTCTCGGCACGGTCGATAGACACCGGCGATGTGCCGAGGATAGGCACAGCCTGGCGGAAGAGCTTCATGGCGAGGTTGTTAGGTATCTGTCCGCCGACAGATACGATGACTCCGCGAGGACATTCGAGGTCTATGACATCGAGGACACGCTCGAAGGACAGCTCATCGAAATAGAGACGGTCGCACATGTCATAGTCGGTGGAGACGGTCTCGGGGTTATAGTTAATCATGATTGACTTATACCCGAGCTTGCGTGCCGTGGTGATGGCATTGACAGAACACCAGTCGAACTCAACGGACGAGCCAATGCGATAGGCGCCTGAGCCAAGGACGATGACCGATTTCGTGTTAGGATAATAGTTTATGTCATGTCCCTCGGCAAGGTATGTCAAGTAGAGATAGTTGGTCAGCTCAGGATGCTCTGAGGCCACTGTCGGTATGCGCTTGACGGCCGGCAGAATGCCGTGGCGCTTGCGGTAGGCGCGGACAGCGAGGTTCTCCTTCTCCATATTGCTGTCCTTCACCTTCAGAACGAAGCGGGCTATCTGGAAGTCAGAGAATCCGAGAGCCTTCGCCTGGCGCATCACATCAGGCTCAAGCTCATCGAGGCTGTTATACTCCTCGAGCTTATGCTTGAAGTCAACGATGTTCTTCATGCGCCCGATGAACCACGTATCAATCTTTGTCAGCTCCTCGATACGCTCTATGGTATATCCCTCCTCCAAGGCCTGTGCTATGGCGAAGATGCGCAGGTCGGTAGGGTTAGACAGCTCCTCGTCGAGGTTCTCAAACTTCGTGTGGTCGTTGCCGACAAAGCCGTGCATGCCCTGCCCTATCATTCGGAGACCCTTCTGGAGCATCTCCTCGAACGAGCGGCCTATAGACATTATCTCACCGACAGACTTCATCGACGAGCCGAGCTTGTGGCTGACGCCGACAAACTTGGAGAGGTCCCAGCGTGGAATCTTACATATCATATAGTCCAGCTCAGGAGCCTTGTATGCAGAGTTTGGCGTGCCCATCTCTCCTATCTGGTCGAGGGTGTAGCCGAGAGCTATCTTGGCGGCGACGAAGGCGAGCGGATAGCCCGTAGCCTTAGAGGCGAGGGCCGAGGAGCGTGAGAGACGCGCGTTGATCTCTATTATTCGATAGTCGTTCGTCTCAGCGTTGAAGGCATACTGTATGTTACACTCGCCGACGATATTGAGGTGACGGACACACTTGACGGCGAGCTCCTGGAGCATCTTCACCTGGTCGTCGCGGAGCGAGCAGGTGGGGGCGACAACGATCGACTCGCCCGTGTGTATGCCGAGGGGGTCGAAATTCTCCATCGAGGCAACGGTGAAGCAGTGGTCGTTGGCATCGCGTATGACCTCAAACTCTATCTCTTTCCATCCCTTCAGGCTCTCCTCTACGAGCACCTGCGGGGCGAACGTGAAGGCAGACTCGGCAATCTCCTTGAACTCGGCCTCTGTCTTGCAGACACCCGAGCCGAGGCCTCCGAGGGCGTATGCCGAGCGTATCATGATGGGGTAGCCTATCCTGCGTGCCGCGGCGACAGCGTCGTCGAGCGTCTCGCACGCCTGTGATACGGGCACTTTCAGATCGACCTTGTTAAGCTCTTTGACGAAGAGGTCGCGGTCCTCGGTGTTCATGATGGCCTCGACGCTCGTGCCGAGCACCTGCACGCCGTACTTTTCGAGCACACCGGTCTGGAAAAGCTCGGTGCCTACGTTAAGTCCTGTCTGTCCGCCCCATGCCAGCATGATGCCGTCGGGACGCTCCTTCTTGATGATCTCTGTAACAAAAAAGGTATTGACTGGCAGGAAATAAACCTTGTCAGCAATACCTTCAGATGTCTGGATTGTAGCTACGTTGGGATTGATGAGCACAGAACGGATGCCCTCCTCACGAAGCGCCTTGAGCGCCTGCGAGCCAGAGTAATCAAATTCGCCTGCCTGTCCTATCTTCAGGGCGCCAGAGCCCAGGACAAGAACCTTCTTTAACTGTTTCTTCATTGTATGTTGTTTAACGTTTGAACAAGGATATAAACATCAGATGGAGTGAGGAAGACACGAGCCTGTCCGACAGAAAGAATCTCGATAAAAAAGCTATCGGCGAGGCTATGGCTCCCACCATTTAAGGTTGTAAGTTTGTCTGTAAGCGACGTGCCGCACATCTCTCTCATTAGCATGTACGTGTGCAGCGGAAATACGCCACTAAGATTTCAGTTGACAAAGTTAATGAATTTTTCTGTATTAAAGGTTGTTTTTCGATTTTTTTTGATACGAGACACGGAATTATTCATATCAGGTGGGTTATGCGGATTCACGTTGACTGACGGCAGGAGGCTGTCCACAGCCTCGAAAGGCTACGGGTAGGCGAGCGTAGCTCGGGAATGGGGACGGAAGTGGCTGAGTGGTAAGGTGGGGTATGGAGTAGATAATGATATCGAGCCTCGGAGAGGCGACACACGCCCACAGACTCGGGATATACGATGGGATTGATAATATAAGTGGCTTCTATCAATGCCTACCGTCGGATGAATCATTTATTCAACTATCGTTTTAATTAACGAAGTTGACTATCAAGTGATTATAAGTGGATACAATAAAGAATATGTCACGACCAGCCTGAAAGGCTGGTCATTAAAAACATAACTTATTACGGGGCACTCGGGAAATCCTGTGTCAACTGGAAAGACAAAAACCGAAATCAACCCCTTGTGCTTGATGCAAAAATGTCTCTTGCGAGCCATCGATGATGTAGCTGTCTGAAAATCCTTGAGCGAGCTCAGATATTTTCATCCATCTACATCATCACCCTATCGGGTTTAGCATCAATCACAAGGCAATAAACATGAAAGGCTGTGCAAACGAGAGCAGAGGCAAAGCTTGCTTTGGCTATGCCGAGTGCAGCCGATATTCAACGAAGTTAAATGCAGC